>CABZPB010000016.1 GCA_902527485.1 uncultured Pelagibacteraceae bacterium | reverse complement strand
TAAAACTTTATTTTTTTTATAAGTATTTATTGGTTGAGCAAACGCTTGTTTTGATCTTTCGCCTATATTAATTAATATCTTTCTCATTAGATTTCCACCATATCATCTTTATGCACTACCTCAGATTTTGACACGTATCCTAAAATTTTTTGTATTTCGTTCGAATGACAGCCCATAATTAAATTTATTTCTTTGGATGAAAAAGAGCTAAGTCCACGAGCAAACTCTTTTTTTTTATTATCTAAAATTTTAATATGATCTCCTTTATTAAATCTACCGACCACTTTTTTAATTCCGGCTGCCAATAAACTTTTTCCACTATGAAGAGCCTTTTTCGCCCCATCATCAATTATAAGTTCACCCTTAGGAGAAATCGAGCTGATTATCCATTTTTTTCTTGCATGCATTTTAGATATTTTAGAAATAAACCATGTGCAGTTATTTTCACTCTGGATACGATTGATAGGATTAAGACTTAACCCATTTGCTATTACCATATTGCAACCAGCCAAATTACAAATTTTAGCAGCTTCGATTTTTGTATTCATGCCACCACTTCCTAATTCTGTCATACCTTTGATATTTATACTCTTAATAACTTTGTCTAAATCAATCACTTTCTTAATTAACTGAGCATCTTTGAATTTTTTTGGGTTTTTTGTGTATAAACCATCTACATCTGAGAGTAATATTAAGGTATCTGCATTTGTAATTTGAGCTACTCTAGAAGCAAGTCGATCATTATCTCCGTATTTAATTTCAGATGTAGCAATAGTATCATTTTCATTAACAATAGGGATGAAATCAAGATCGAATAAGTTTTCAAAAGTTCTTTTTGCATTAATTGATCTTCTTCTCTCCTCGGTATCATCAAGGGTTAGTAAAATTTGAGAAATATCTAATTTATATTTTGAAAACGTTTCTAAGAACAAATTCATCAATTCGATTTGTCCTATAGATGCAATTGCTTGACTTTTATCTAGCTTAAGATTTTTTTTATTATAATTCATTTTTTTACATCCAAGGGCTATTGCGCCTGAAGAAACAATTATAACTTTTTGATTATTCAATCTTAATTTTTTTATATCTTTCGCAAAACTAGAGAGCCATTTTTTTCTTATTTTCTTATCTTGATCAACTAAAAGTGAAGATCCGATCTTGATAACAATTTTTTTTGAGTTTTTAAGATACATAATTCAATAATTTTGATTTGATTTTTGATAATGAAGATTTATTGAATGTTGATACACCAATAACTTCTGATTTAGTATTCTTTTTAAAATCTTTAATTATGTGATTAACTTCTTTTTCATCAATAAGATCTATTTTGTTCAACACGATTAATTCTTTTTTTTTAATGAGTTTGTTACTATATTTTTTAAGCTCATTTTTTACTTGTTGATAGCTTTTTTTTAAATCTTCACTTGTAATATCAATTAAATGTAAAAGAGATTTGCATCTCTCAATATGTTTTAAAAACTGAATTCCAAGGCCTGTACCTTTATGAGCCCCTTCTACTAATCCTGGTATATCTGCTATCGTAATTTCTTTATTATCATAACTTGCTACTCCCAAATTTGGATTTAAAGTGGTAAATTGATAGTTTGCAATTTTAGGATTTGCATTAGTAACTGATGCTAATAAACTTGATTTACCTGCATTAGGTAATCCTATAATCCCAATATCAGCTATTGTTTTCAATTGAAGCCAAATTGTAAAATTTTCTCCTTGAGTTCCTTTTGTAAATTTCCTTGGAGCCCTATTAGTAGAACTTTTGAATCTTGTATTGCCCAACCCACCTTTTCCACCAGCAGCAGCTACAAATTCCTCACTAATTTTCGTAAAGTCGTAAATTAGTGTTTTGTTGTCCTCTTCAAAAACTTGCGTTCCTAGGGGAACCTTTAAAATTAAATCTTCACCACTCTTGCCTGTTCGGTTTTGTCCTGCACCGTTCTCACCCCTCTTTGCTTTATGATGTTGTTGATATCTAAAATCAATCAAAGTATTTAAATTCTGTTCAGCTTTTAAAATTACTGATCCGCCTTTTCCACCATCACCACCATCTGGGCCACCATATTCTATGAATTTTTCCCTTCTGAAACTCGGAGAACCATCTCCACCGTTTCCAGCTTTAATATAAATTTTAACTTGATCTAAGAATTTCATAATACAACAATAGTTTAAGTTGTACTATTAATTGGGTTTTACTGAAACAAAAGTTCTATCTGACTTTGTTTTTTTAAAAACTACTTTACCTTTTATTACTGAAAAAATTGAGTGATCTTTACCCATTCCTACATTTTCTCCAGGAAATATTTTTGTACCCCTTTGTCTTACAATAATGTTTCCAGGTATAACAGATTGTCCACCATACTTTTTGACACCAAGTCTTCGCCCAGCACTATCACGTCCATTTCTAGAAGATCCGCCTGCTTTTTTTGTTGCCATAATTAATTCCTAGTTATTTACTAGCCTCTTTTTTTGTTTCTGTCTTTTTTGTTACCTTAGAAACTTTTTCAGCCTCTGAAAGAATTTTACCATCTTTTGAAAAAATTTTATTTATTCTAATCATAGAATATTCCTGTCTATGCCCATTTTTTCTTCTTGAGTTATGTCTTCTTCTTTTTTTAAAAATTAATACAGTCCTATTTTTACTATTTTTAATTAAGTCAGCCTCAACTTTTGCACCACTTACAATTGGGGCTCCAACTTCTATTTTACTGTCATCTCCATAAGCTAAAATTTCATTAAATTCTATTTTTGTGTTAGCTTTGATATCTGTTAATTTCTCAATTTTCAAAATCTCTCCGGATTTGACTTTATATTGTTTACCACCTGTTTTTATGACTGCAAATGACATATAAATACACTAAATTTTGTTAAGGCAATATAGTCTGAGCAAGCTTATAGTCAAGTTTTATAAATCAAAAATTGTCCTTTAAATCTCTTAATTTTGAAAAACTTTCAACATCTTTAGCTTTAAGAAATATATTGCATTCTATTTCATCAGATAAAATTGATGGAATAGTGGGTTGGCCATTTTTTATTTTTTCTTTAATTTCTTCAATTTTACTCTTTAAATTTGAATTATCAGGATCGTTTGACTCACAAAATTTTGAATTTTGTAATGTATATTCATGGCCGCAATATATCTGAGTATCTCTCGGAAGTTCTTTTATTTTTTTTAATGAGTTGAACATCTGTTCATAAGTTCCCTCAAAAATTCTACCACATCCTAAAGAAAATAAAGTATCCCCAGTAAAAATTATTTTTTCTAAAAAAAAATGATAAGCAATATGCCCACTTGTATGGCCTGGAATATGATATATTTTCGCCTCGAAATTTTCGCCTTTCCATTTTTGATTATCTTCCACAAGTACATCAATTTCTGGAATCCGATCTTTATCCTCTTTAAATCCAACTGTTTTAGAATTATATCTTTTCTTTAATTCTAAATTGCCACCTACATGATCATAATGATGATGAGTATTAAGAATATATTTTAAATCAATATTATTTCTTTCAACATATTTTATAATTGGAGCTGCCTCACCAGGGTCAACAACACATCCAATGTTTTTAGTATCATCGATTAACAGGTAACTATAATTGTCTTGTAAACACTTAATTATTTCTATTCTCATCTTATTTTTCAATTAAAAATATACCTAATTCTGCAAATAAATTTTTATAAAATAAATTAGAATTATTAATATTTGATATATTTTTATTTGTCAGAGCTAAAGATTTAAAGATTTTAAAGTTTATAATTTTTGAAAATTTAACAAAATCTTTAATCGTACACATATGAATATTTGGGGTGTTATACCAATCATTTGGTAATGATTCTGTGATTGGCATTGTTCCTTTGATAAGCAAATTTAATCTTACTTTCCAATGACCAAAATTTGGAATTGTTATGATTGCTTTTTTTCCAACTCTTAAAAGTTCTTTTATAACAATCTCAGGATTTATGAAAGCTTGTAAAGTTTGACCTAGAACAACATAATCAAAAGAATCATTTGGAAATTGTTTTAAATCCAATTCCGCATTTCCTTCAATTACAGTAAGTCCTTTCGATACACAGGTTTGAACTTTATCCTTTGAAATCTCAATTCCTCTTGCATCAACATTTTTATCTTTTTTTAACGACTCCATTAATGTTCCATCATCACAACCAACATCTAAAACTCTTGTTTTTTCTTCTATTAAATCGACTATTATTTTATATTCTGTCTTCACTATTATCTCTCTGAGTAAGATTTATCTAAAAAATTTTTAAGGGTTTTCAAAAAGTCTGGAACATCTAATAAAAAAGAATCATGACCTTTATCAGATTTTATTTCAACAAATCCAACATCAGCACCTATTGCATTAAGAGCGATAACTATATCTTTATTTTCTTGAGTTGGATAGAGCCAGTCTGAGGTGAAAGATATTATAAAAAACTTAGCCTTAGTTTTTTTAAATGCATTAGATAAATTACCATCAAATTGTTTAACCAGATCAAAATAATCCATTGCTCTTGTAATATAAAGATAACTATTAGCATCAAATCGATCTACAAAAACTGATCCTTGATATCTTAGATAACTCTCTATTTGAAAATCTGCATCAAATCCAAATTTAAGAGCATCTCTTTCTTGAAGTTTTCTTCCAAATTTTTCTTGTAAACCTTTTTTAGACAAATAAGTTATATGAGCAGCCATTCTCGCTACTGATAACCCTTTATCAGGAAGAGTATTATTAGATAAATATTTTCCGTCTGACCAATTATGATCCGATGCTATCGCTTGTCTACCCAACTCATTAAAAGCAATATTTTGAGCAGAATGACTAGAGGTACATGCAATCGGTACTACTGTACTAGCTTTATCCGGATAATTACTAATAAATTGCAAAACTTGCATTCCTCCCATTGATCCACCAACAACTGAAAAAAGTTTTTTTATCTCAAAATGATCTAATAAATTTACTTGTGCGTTGACCATGTCATTAATAGTAATTACAGGAAAATCGGTTCCGTAAATTTTATTTGTATCAGGATTTTTGTGGCTTGGACCAAATGAGCCCATACAACCACCTATTACATTTGCACAAACAACAAAATATTTATTTGTATCTATTGATTTGTTAGGACCCACTGCGTAAGACCACCAACCATCTTTTTTTGTGACAGGGTTAATACCCGTAACAAATTGATCACCAGTAAGCGCATGAAAAACAAGGATTGCATTGTCTTTATTTTTATTAAGCGAACCATAGGTTTCATATGCGAGTGGAAAATTATTAATAGTTTTACCACAATCAAGTTTCAATGGTTTTTTAATAACAAGCGTTTTTATATTCTCTTTAATATTCATAATTATTAATGCTAATTATTGAATTGTGAGAAAAAAAACTTTTTTAGCGGTTTTTTTAAAGCGCTCGCAATTCAGGTAAATCAGCGCGTAAATTTTGTACAAGATGTTATTTAGTATGTCAATTTTTAAAATATTTGAACTAATTCTATATGAAAAATTGTTATTTTATTTATAAAGAGGCTAAAATTTAAAAGATGACAACTATAAAATTTAAAAAATTTAATATCGAGGCTTATCAACCCGGCAAATCAATTATCAAGAGTTTTAATAAAATCATTAAACTTTCGGCAAATGAATCAGCTCTAGGAGTAAGTGTCAGGGCCAAGAAGGCAATATCAAATAAAAAATTAAGTCTTTTCAGATATCCTGATGGAAAATCTAAAAAATTACGAAATCAGATCTCAAAAAAATTTAGTTGTGACAAAGAAAAAATAATTTGTGGAGCTGGTTCAGACGAAGTTATTCAAATGTTATGCCAACTTTTCCTTAAACCAAAAGATGAGGTAATTCTTCCTCAATTTAGTTTTTTAATGTACAGAATATATGCAAAAATAGTTGGAGCAAAAGTTGTTTTTGCCAAAGAAAAAAATTTTAAAGTTTCTGTTTCCGAAATAATTAAAAAAGTAAACAACAAAACTAGAATGGTATTTCTTGCTAATCCAAATAATCCAACAGGCACTTACTTGAACAATTTTGAATTAATTGATTTAAGAAAAAGATTAAGAAAAAATATATTACTTGTTGTAGATGATGCTTATGCAGAGTACATGCAAAATAGAGACTATAAATCTGGTTTAGATTTATTCAAAAATAAGCAGAATGTTTTTATATTAAGGACATTTTCAAAAATCTACGGACTGTCATCTCTAAGAATTGGTTGGGGATATGGTTCAAAAAAAATTATTGATGCTTTGAATGTTATTAAACCTCCATTCAATGTTAATGAGGTAGCTCAAAAGGCAGCTATTGAGTCACTTAAGGATAAAAAATTTATTTCACGTTCAGTAAAACATAACTATTTTTATGCAACAAAACTGAAAAAATTTTTGAGCAATTATAATATTAGCTCAAATAAAGTTTCTGCTAACTTTCTATTATTAAATTTTAATAGATGTAAACTAAGAGCCAATAGTTTCTATGAAAAATTAAAAAAAAAGGGGATTATTTTAAGATCTACTGAAGAAGGTTATAAAATAAAAAATATGCTACGATTAACGATTGGGTCAAAAGAGGAGAATATAAAATTTATTAAAGCAACACAAAATATTTTTAGAAAATGAGAAATGTATTAATTATAGGCTGTGGATTATTGGGTTCTTCTTTAGTAAGGAAGATTTCAAAAAAAAAATTAGCAAAAAAAATATTTATTTATGAAAAATCAAAATCTAATATCACTAAAATAAAAAGTCTCAAATTACCTGGGACAATTGTTAAGTCACTTAAGGATGGTTTGGTAAATTCAAACTTAGTGATTGTTTGTACATCAACGAGTGAATATAAAGAACTTATTTTTGAAATTAATAAAACTATTTCGCCGAAGACACTGATTACTGATATAGGCTCGTCAAAAACTGAGTCATCAAAAATTATTAATAAATTTTTGAAGCGCGATATAGATTGGATAAGGAGTCACCCTATTGCAGGATCAGAGATGAGTGGACCTGAATTTGGAAAAGCTGATATGTTTGAGGATAAATGGTGTATATTAATTAAGGATAAAAAAACTAGTTCTAAAAATTTAAAATTTTTAATTTCTTTTTGGAAAAAGATAGGTTCAAAAACTGTAATCATGAATTCGGAAAAACATGACAAGGTTTTTTCTATAACAAGTCATTTACCACATTTAATTGCCTATAATTTAGTTAAATCAGCCCAAGATTTTGAAAAAATACTTAAATTTGGCCTCATCAAATACAGTGCAGGGGGGTTGAGAGATTTTTCAAGAATAGCTGCTTCGAATGAAATTATGTGGAGAGATATTTTTTTTGACAACAAAAATAATATTAAAAAAGCAATAGATTTATTTATCAAAAACTTAAAATCTTTCAAAAAAGACATAAATTCTAAAAATAATAAATCAATTTTAAAAAAATTATCGCAAACAAAAAAGGTTAGATCTAAAATTATTAAATTAAAACAGGACGTAAACAAACCTAACTTTGGTAGAGATTAATAATTATTAATATTACTTACTTTTTTAACTTTTAAATTTGCTGTTTTATCAATTAATTTAATTGCTTGTATTGTCGGCATTACTACCACCCTCTTTTTTGGTCCATAAGCATGAATAAAATTTGATTTATTTATACATGTACCTACATGTCCTTTCCAAAATATGATGTCCCCTTTAAAAAAATTTCTAATTTTTTTTCTTTTACAAAATCTTATTTGGTCTTTTGTATCCCTTGGAAAAAATATTCTATTGTAATAAAAATAAATTTGGATTAATGCTGAACAATCAATTCCAACACAAGTTTTTCCACCCCATAAGTATTTTGTGTTTAAAAAGGATTTAAATATTTTTATATAATTTTTGTCATAATGATTAATATTCTTAATATCACTCTTTTTAATCCATTTATTTTTTTCAAATTCTATATATTTTTTGTTTTCATTTCTTACACAAACACCAGATCCATAATATAAATAATGATTTGAAGATAAAAATTTTTTATTTCTTTTTAAAAAAATTCTAGATTTAATCTTTGAAATTTTATAAGAAGGTTTAAAATTTCTCAAAAATTTATCATTTTTAAAATATCCGATATAATTATCGTAATTAGTTTTTATTTTTATCCATTTTTTTCTTTTCAATAAAATTTGAAATTTCTCTCCATATAGAATTTGTGAAATTACTTCAGAATTAGAAGACGGTTTTGAGTAAATATTAGCAACAGATTTATTTAAAAAATTATTTTTCACTGAATTGTAGTTTATTTTTCATAATCCATAAAATTATTAACGAAGGAATTACCATTAGTGCTGTTAAGATAAAAAATATTCCCCAATCACCATTTAACCAATCTACAAGCGCGCCAGAGGAAGAGGCTAGAGTTGTTCTACCAGCAGTACCTATTGATGCTAATAGCGCATATTGAGTTGCTGTATAGGCTCTGTCTACAAGCATAGATATAAAAGCCACAAAAGCTACAGTTGCAAACGCAGCGGCTACATCATCAAAAATAACTGCAATAGCAAATAAAAATTCTGATTTATCACTCCAGGCCAACACACTGAACAAAAGGTTAGTGCTCGCCATAATTACTCCAGCAAAAAACATTGCTTTTAATACACCAGATCTTATTACAAAAAGCCCACCTAAAAGAGTAAACGTCACAGTAGTAATCCAACCTAATGTTTTAGAATAAATAGCGATATCTGATTTACTAAAACCTATTTCTTTATAAAAAATTATAGACATTCTTCCAAGAAATGCCTCACCTACTTTAAATAAAAAAACAAATCCTAAAATTCCTAAGGCAATCGAAAAGCCATTCTTTTTAAAAAAACTAATAATGGGGCCACTAATAGTTCCGACAGTCCATGTTATAAATTTTGTAAATATATTTTCATTTTTAAATTGAGATGATATCAATTTATCATTTTTTTTCTGTCGATTTTGTCTATCTAAATTTCCAGACTCATCAATGAACATTAAGCCAATGTTCATTAAAATTACTAAAATCCCCAAAATCAAAAAAGTTAGTTGCCAATAATTTTCAAAACCCACGTTTTGTAGGGTATCAGCTGCAAATAATGATAGTACTCCACCTAACTTGTAACCTGTCCACCAACCAACAACCGCCATTGCAGCCCCAGCAGCCATGGATTTTCCTTCATTTTCACCAATCTGTTCAATTCTCAAGGCATCAACTGTTATATCTTGAGTTGATGAAGCTATTGCAATTATTAAGCCTACGGTAACAACTAACGCTAAATTTTCAGATGGATCTAATAAACTCCAAAGAACTAGTGAGAGTAAGATGATAACTTGCATCAAAACTATCCATCCTCTTCTATGACCTATTTTTTTTGTTAAAAATGGTATTTGTATTCTATCTATTAAAGGTGCCCATAAATAATTAAATGCATAAACTGCAAAAATTAATCCAGCCCAACCAACAGTTGACCTACTTAATCCATCTTCTTTTAACCACAAACTAAGACTACTTCCAATCAAAACCCAGGGGAAACCTGATATTGCACCAAGTAATAAAATTTTAAGCATTCTCTTATCAAAATAAACCGAGAACATTTCAGACAAAGAATTTTTCTTAATTTCTATCAAATTTAATTCCTCCAAAAAGATGGTAAAAATAATACAAGGATTGCAAATAATTCCAATCTACCCAAGATCATACCAAAACTTAAAATCCATTTTGAGATATCAGGTAACGACGAAAAATTTCCGTTTGGTCCTATAGTTGAACCAAGGCCAGGCCCTACATTTGAAATAGATGTCGCGGCACCAGAAATTGAAGTAATAAAATCAAGACCTGTCAAAGATAATAATGCTGTAATTGTAAAAAAAATTACTAGGTACATGTAGATGAAAGAGATAATTGATGCGGTAAATTTATCATCAACAGCGTTTTGGTTATATTTTAAAACAAAAATACCCTTTGGATAAATAATTTTTTTAAGTTGATTCAAAATAAATGAATAAAGTATTTGAAATCTAAATATTTTTATACCACAGGTTGTTGAGCCAGCACATCCACCGATAAACATTAAACCTATAAATATAATTAAAGAAAATCCACCCCAGTTATCAAATTGTGCATTTACATACCCAGTTCCTGTTAATATTGATATTACATTAAATAAAACTGTTCTTAAGTTTAGTTCAGATGATTTATTTAAAAACAAATAAATTGATAAGATAAGAATACTTATTAAGATTATTTTTAAAAAAGTTCTAATTTGAATATCTGAAAAAAAAATTCTTCTGTTTCCGTTTAAAAATTTGATGTAAGCGATAAAAGGTAAACTTCCCAAGATAATAAAAATCATTGCCGAAATTTCTATTGGAAAACTGTTAAAGAAACCAATGGACTCGTTATAGTTTGAAAACCCCCCAGTTGCTATTGTTGTCATAGAATGGGTTATACTATCAAAAGTATTCATCCCAAGAATCTTATATGATATCGCACACAGTGTAGTGAGACCTGAATAAATATAAATTAATCTCAATGCAATTTCTTTCGATTTAGGAAGAATTTTTTCAGATGAGTCAGTGTTAGAAATTTTGAATAATTGCATACCACCAACATTCATTATTGGCATCAGGGTGATCGCCATAACAATTATTCCAATACCACCCAACCATTGAAGAATTGCTCTCCAAAGCAAAATTGCTTTAGGCATCTCCTCTAAATTCGGAATGATAGTTGAACCAGTTGTTGTAATACCCGACATACTTTCAAAAAATGCATTGGTGAAAGAGAAATTTACTTCAGAAAATATTAGAGGAAGTGAGCCAAAAATCGCAATACTTAACCAAGATAACGCTGTTAATAAAAAAGCTTGCTGTAAATTTAATCTTTTATCATGATCAAGATTAGATAAAAAAAATAGCGTACCAAAAATAATTGTAATAATTGAGGCGCCAAAAAAAGAGGAGTCAATTTCTTTAAAAAAAAATTGAATAAATATTGGTATCAACATAAAAATTCCAAGAATTATTTGAAGAATACCAAGAGTAAAAAAAACAGTTTTATAATTAGACATTTTGATAGAACATTATTTTATGGTAAATAAATTTCAACTCTATAAGAATAAGTTAAATCGTTAATTTAAGATTTTATTTGAATTAATCATGATTAAAAAAGAGAATTTTGATAAAACAAATGCATGGCCTTTCGTTGAAGCGAAAAAAATGCTTCGCGAAAGAAAATCTTTTATAGAAAAAAAAGGTAAAATCATTCTCCAAACAGGTTATGGTCCTAGTGGACTTCCACATATAGGAACTTTCGGAGAAGTTGCAAGGACATCAATGATTGTAAATGCACTAAAACATTTGACTGATTTACCAACCGAAATCATTACTTTTTCAGATGATATGGATGGTCTTAGAAAAGTACCTGACAACGTTCCACAAAAAGAATTATTAGAAAAAAATTTACACAAACCGCTTACTAATGTGCCTGATCCCTTTCAAAAATTTAATAGTTTTGGTGAGCATAATAATGAAATGTTAAAAAAATTTTTAAATAATTTTAAATTTAAATATAATTTTAAAAGTTCAACATCACTTTATAAATCAGGTTTCTTTAACTCTTCTCTCCAAGTTATTTTAGAGAATTATGATCATATAATGAATATAATACTTCCTACACTAGGAAAAGAGAGACAAAAAACGTACAGCCCATTTCTTCCAATTTGTCCAGTTACAGGTCATGTTCTAGAAATACCTGTAAAAAATATTAATAAAGAAAAATCTATTATTGTTTTTGATAATAATGGAAAAGATTTGGAAACAAGTATTTATGATGGAAAGTGTAAATTACAGTGGAAAGTTGATTGGGCTATGAGATGGTTTGCACTAGATGTTGATTTTGAAATGTATGGAAAAGATCTTATAGAGAGCGCAATACTTTCAACAAAAATTATCAAATTGATTGGGAAAACAAATCCGTCAGGGTTTGCATATGAACTATTTTTGGATGAAAAAGGAGAGAAGATTTCAAAATCAAAGGGAAACGGCATCACTATTGATCAATGGTTAGAGTATGCTTCTCCTGAAAGTTTGTCTCTGTATATGTTTCAAAATCCAAAAAGAGCAAAAAAACTTTACAAAGAAATAGTTTCAAAAACTGTTGATGATTATTTAGATCTGATTGAGAAAGCAAAAAATCAAAATGAGTTGCAGCTTCTTATGAATCCTGTATGGCATGTTCATAATAGTTTGGTACCCAAAGAAAATATGATTATGTCATTTTCAATGTTATTAAACTTAGTCGAAACAAGTAATGCTGACAGCAAAGAACTTCTTTGGAAATTTGTTAAAAAATATAAAAAAGACATTTCGGAAAAAGATAATCCTATCTTTGATAATTTAGTAGGTTACGCAATAAAGTATTTTAACGACGTAATAAAATTGAAAAAAAAATATAAAAAACCTAATGGTGAGGAAAAAAAAGCTTTAGAGGCTCTGGTAAAAACTTTAGATAAATGTGACGACAAAATGAAACCAGAAGACATTCAAACAAT
The DNA here is from genome assembly GCA_902527485.1 of uncultured Pelagibacteraceae bacterium. Taxonomy (GTDB): domain Bacteria; phylum Pseudomonadota; class Alphaproteobacteria; order Pelagibacterales; family Pelagibacteraceae; genus Pelagibacter. The sequence continues at coordinate 5,104 of CABZPB010000016.1, read as the reverse complement.
GATATATTCGACTGGTAAAGAAAATGGATACACCGAGAATCTTCGAGATTGGTTTAAATTAATTTACGAGGTAATTTTTGGAGACGAAAATGGACCAAGGATGGGTTTTTTTATAAGTTTTTTTGGTGTGAAAGAAACAAAAGATCTTATATTAAATAAAATTAAATAATGTTTTCAAATTTAAGATCTTTAATTTTTAAATTAGATCCTGAGACGGCTCATAGTTTAGCGATAAAGTCATTAAAATTTAATTTTATTCCAAATATTTTAGATGACGAAAAAAATAACCCTCTTTTTAAGACAAAATTATTTAATAAAGATATAGAAAATCCAATTGGTATGGCAGCAGGATTTGATAAGAATGCCGAGGTATATAATTCATTGTTCAATTTAGGGTTTGGTTTCGTCGAAGTAGGAACTGTTACACCATTAGAACAATACGGAAATCCAAAACCAAGAGTTTTTAGACTAGTAGAAGATGAGGCCCTGATAAATAGACTTGGTTTCAATAACGTAGGTTCAAGAAATATTGTAGATCGAATTAAAAGAAATAATCCAACTGGATTACTTGGAATAAATATTGGACCTAATAAAGACTCAGAAGATAGAACAAATGATTATATAGAGTGTTTAAAAATATTTAATGAGGTCTCTGATTATATTACTGTTAATATTTCCTCACCAAACACCGAAGATTTAAGAAACTTTCATGATCAAAAAAAATTAGATGATCTTTTAAAACTAATAGAAAAAGAAAAGAAAGATCTTAACTCTAAAACACCTATAGCGGTAAAAGTATCACCAGATATTAATGATAAAGAAATTATGAAAATTTCTGAAGTGCTTTTAGATAACGAGATAGAAGCTGCTATTATTTCTAACACATCCGATACAACAAGAGAAAATTTACAAAATACTCAAGGCTATCAAAAAGGAGGATTATCTGGGAAACCTATTGAGTTAAAGTCTTCAGAGCTTATCAGAAAATTTTATAAAGTTTTAAAAGGTAGAATCAAAATTATAGGTGTTGGTGGTGTGGACTCTGGCAGATCTGCTTATCAAAAATTTTTAGCAGGAGCCGATTATTTACAACTTTATACAGGCATGGTTTTTAGAGGTCCAAATATTGTTGGTCTAATTAAAAAAGAGCTGAAGGAAATATTATTAAAAGATGGTGTAAAAAACTTTAATGAAATAGTAGGAAAAAAGGATTAGAATAATCTATTAAACTTGACGCCATCAATATCTCACTTTATATAGTCGAACAAATTATGACAAAAAAATGTGAATTAACCGGGAAAAATCCAATGAAAGGTCATAACGTTAGTCATGCTAACAATAAGACAAAAAGAAGATTCTTACCTAATTTAAAAAAAGTAAAATTTACAAGTGATCTTTTAAAAAGAAGCTTAAAATTAACAGTGAGTAATGCAGGGGTTAGATCAGTAGATAAAAAAGGTAGTTTTGATGAATTTCTAAAATCTGTAAAAAATAAGAATTTATCTCCTAGATTAAAAAAACTAAAAAAAAGCTTATTAATTAAATCTCCATTTCAAAAAAAACCTATTCAATCTAAAACTGCATAATGAATAAAACATTTTTGACACTTTCATTTTTAATGGGGCTTGTTGTACTAGCTTCTAATTATTTGGTTCAATTTCCTATTAAATATTATGGACTAGAGGAAATATTAACATACGGAGCTTTTAGTTACCCTATCGCATTTTTAATAACTGATTTAGCTAATAGATCTTTTGGAAAGTTGATTGCTAGAAAAATTGTCTACATTGGTTTTTCGATAGGAATTTTATTTACATTAATATTTTCTACAAATTTCACTGATCTAATCTCAATACGAATAGCAATCGGATCAGGAACAGCATTTATTATTGCTCAGCTTTTAGATGTTCAAATATTTGATCAATTAAGACAAAAAAAATGGTTTGTTGCTCCTCTAATATCCTCTTTGATAGGATCTACCGTTGATACTTTTATATTTTTTTCCATATCTTTTTATGGAACGGGAATACCATGGATAACGTTATCCATAGGTGACCTGGCAGTTAAAATTTTTGTTGCCTTAGTAATGTTGATACCTTTTAGGTTATTGCTAGGCACTTTAAAAGCAGCCTGACTAAATAATGGGATCTTGTTGTGTCATGCAATGTATTGCGCCAAAACCCCATATTAACTTACTGCAGTCAACTGTTTCGACTTTTCTATTTTTAAAATAATTTTTGAAAATTTTAATGGCAATATTATCCTCTTTTACCTTAAAGATGGGAAGCAAAACTTTTTTATTACAAATATAAAAGTTCATATAACTAGCTGGAACTCTTATTTTATCTATAAATATGGGTGAGGGCATAGGTACTTTTATAATTTTAAATTTTTTACCCCTTTCATCTCTAGATTTCTTTAATATCTTTAAATTTTCATCAAGATTTTTGTAATTTTTGTCGTTTTTATTTTTTTCGATTGCAGTCATAATTGTATTTCTTGATACAAATCTGGAAATATCATCAACATGGCCATGTGTATCGTCACCAATAATTCCTTTTTTTAACCATATAAAATTTTTTATATTTAAATATTTATTAAATATTCCCTCATAGTCTTTCTTATTAAACTTTTTATTTCTCTCTTGAATTTTGCTTAATAAACATTCTTCTGTTAATAAAATTGTTCCTGCACCATTTACATCAAAAGCCCCACCTTCCATTGTCACTTTTCTTGATTTCCCCCCTTTTTTAATAGTTGGATTAATTTTTTTTAATTTGATAATTTTACTTATTTTATCATTAATTTTATTGTCATTTTTGTAATTTTTATATTTTGCCCAGCCATTAAACATGAAGTTTAATATAATTTTTTTTTTATACTTTTTGTTAATTAAAAAAATTGGACCTGAGTCTCTCAACCATATTCTATCAGTTTTTATCTTATGGAAACTAACATTCTTAATTTTGCTTGATTTGAAGATTTTTTTGATGCTTTCGATTTTATTGTTAATAACCAAATTAACCTTTTGATGATTTGATATCTTATATATAATTTCTAAAATTACCTCAGGAATGAATTTATATAAACCAGGCCAATCGTTTTTGTTATATGGCCATGCAATCCAGACAGATTTTTGTTTCTCCCATTCACCAGGCATTCTAAATCCATTAAGGTTTTCACTCATCTTCAGGATTCTTTAATATACCTTTGTAAAAATCAATTCTTCGATCACGTAAAAAAGGCCAATGTTGTCTAACTTTGTCTATTTTTTTGTAATCAATTTCCCGAATTAAAATTTGCTCTTTATTATTACTAAGTTTTCCAATTATTTGGCCACTTGGGTCAATTATCATAGAATTTCCCCAGAATTCTATTTTCTTTTTACCTCTCTTTTCAGTTCCTACTCTGTTTATAGCAACTACATAGGTTCCATTCGCGATAGCATGAGATTTTTGCATAGTAATCCATGAATCTAATTGAGATTTACCAAATTTCTTTTTTTCTTTTGGATGCCATCCAATAGCTGTAGGATAAAAAATTATTTGTGCACCCTTTAGTGCTGTTAGTCTAGCAGCTTCAGGAAACCATTGATCCCAACATATTAAAGGTCCAATTTTACCAAACTTTGTTTTGATAGATTTAAATCCTAAATCCCCAGGAGTAAAATAAAATTTTTCATAATACCCAGGGTCATCAGGTATATGCATTTTTCTATACTTTGACAATATTTTACCTATATCATTTATCACAACACTCGTATTGTGATAAAAACCATGTGTTTTTTTTTCAAATAAAGAAATAATTAAAACTATTTTTAATTCTTTTGCTAAATCACAAAATATTTTTGTTGTTTTTCCTGGTATCTTTTCAGCTAGTCTAAAATTTGAGTGGTTTTCTGTTTGACAAAAATAATTTGATAAAAATAGTTCTGGCAAACAAACTATTTTAGCTTTTTTTGATGCAGCTTTTTTTATATTTCTAATAGCTAAGTATAAATTTTCTTTAGTATTACTTGAGATTTTACTTTGAATAATTCCAATTTTAATTTTTTTGACCATTAATCAAAATATTCTGGAGAAGTTTTTTCTTTCTCTATTTTTCCATTCTCCAGTATGATAAGCATTACTTGCAATTAATGGAAGAACACTAGTAGCTTCAGCAAACACCATTTGCTCTTTGTTTGTATCAACCTTACCCCACGAGCTTGCCTCTTTTAGTGTTGAGCTACTACATGCGCCATCTCTCGAGTCAGCAACTGTGATTTGAATGGCATATTTGTGCATATTAACCTCTTTTCCTAAAAGCTCAGCACAAATTACTGTATCTTGTATAAAATTTTTAGGAACACCGCCACCAATCATAAATAACCCTGATCCTTTAGATTTAATTTTTATTTCTGTTAATTCTCTAAATTCCCTTATTGAGTCCATAGTTATATGATTTTTTGGATTTCTCTCTTGGTGCATTACTAATCCAAAACCTGCGCTTGAATCAGTAAATGCTGGACAGAATATTGGAACATTATTGTCATATGCTGTTTCAATCAAAGATCCCTTCTTTTTTGCATTTGATTTTAAATATTTACCAATTTCTTTAATAAATTCTCTTGATGTATAAGTTTTTGGTTCTAGTTTGTCAGCTATTTGTCCTATTATTTTATCACATAATTGAAGCTCCTCCTCATCGATGTAAGTGTCATAAATCCTGTCTATGTAATTTTTTCTGAGCTCATTATCATTTTGATACTGTGAACCTTGATAATGTTTAAATCCAAGTGCCTCAAAAAAATCCATATCTATTATGGACGCTCCAGTTGCAACGATTGCATCTACCATGTTGTATTTGACCATATCTCTGTAAATATGCATGCACCCTGCAGCAGATGTTGAACCTGCTAACGTTAAAAAAATTGTACATTCTTTGTCTTTCAACATTTCATTATAAATATTTGCTGCGTTTGCCGCTTCTCTTGAAACAAAAGACATTTTTTCCATGGAAGAGATAATTTTTCTAGAATCAAATGATGTAATATCAATATGTTCTACAGGTTTTTTTAAAAAATCTTTTTTACTGTTGTGACCAAGATTTTTATTTTCTGACA
>CABZPB010000015.1 GCA_902527485.1 uncultured Pelagibacteraceae bacterium | reverse complement strand
AGAAAAAAAGCAAAGAAGGCTAAGAAAAAAGCTAAGAAAAAAGCTAAAAAAAGAAGAAGAAGATAATAACTTAGTACTCTTTACAAAAAACGCTTCTCATAACTTATTGTGTGAGAGGCGTTTTTTTATTCTTCTATTCGTTCATCGTCCTCTGAAATAGGCTCTTCAACAGCAATTTCATTACTGGTAGAACTTGTGATTGTAGGTTTAACACCTTTATTTTCTTCCTTAACTTCTTTATTAAGATTTCTTTTAAGGGCTTTATCAAGTTTTTTTTGTGTATCTTCTCTTGAAATATTTAAAACAACTTGAAATTCAGAAAGAATTCTATCGTAAGCTTTTTCAAATAGTTGTCTTTCACTATAAGATTGATCAATCATTAAGTCATCACCTTTATTTAGGTCTTTCACTACCTCCGCTAGTTCATAAATTTTACCAGATGAAATTTTTGCCTCGTATTCTTGAGCTCTTCTGCTCCACATAGATCTTTTAATTTTTGGTTTACTTTTTAAAATTGAAATACTTTTGTTTATTTGATTAATGGTTGAAAGTGGACGTAAATGTAATTGTTTGTTAACTGGCACCATACCGTTAGCTTTGTCTTTCTCAAATTTTATTATGTATGTTTCAACATCGATCCCACCAATATTAATTTTCTTAAATTCTGTAATTTGGCCTACCCCATGTTTAGGATACACAACATAATCTTTTATCTTATATTCTCTTTTCTCTGTATTTTGTTTTTTTACTTTCTTAATTTCTGGTTTAATTTCATTACTCTTAGGAATTCTCAAATTTTCAGCTTGGGACTCAGTTTTAGGTTTATTTTTTTTTTCTACTTTTTTTGGGATTTTCGAAGTTTTTTTCGCTTTTTTTAACTTTATTATTTTAGTTTTTTTAACTTTTTTGACTGGTTTTTTTTTGAATTTTGACTTAGTTTTTTTTTTAAAGGTTTTCTTTAAAATATTTTTCAAACTTATTTTGCTCATTTTTATATTTTTCATGATCCGAAGGTGGATCTTTCTTTTCACTTATGTTGGGCCAGATCTCAGAATAACGTTTATTGATTTCTAACCACTGTTCACTACCTGGTTCTATATCAGCTTTAATCGCGTCTACAGGGCATTCAGGCTCACAAACGCCACAATCTATACACTCATCGGGTTTAATTACAAGCATATTTTTTCCTTCATAAAAACAATCCACAGGACAAACTTCAACACAGTCCATTAGCTTACATTTGATGCATTTATCGTTTACGATGTAAGTCATGATTAGATATTATTTTTAATTCTTTCTTTAATAACGCCCATTAATTTACTGTCAATATACAAAAGTCCACCAAGCCTTCGCATCAAACTTGTTTCATAAATATCTGCCTCATTGTTTGAGTAAATTATTCTCCAAAGTGTCTCAACTATTTTTATTTTGTTAATTTCTTCCATATTTTTTACCTCTTTAGTAAACTCTAAAATTTGATTTGAATTTTCCTCAATTTTTTTTCCGTCATTAAATATTTTTTCTAAATTTTTCTCGTTCACACCTATTTGTAAAAGAGCTTCTTTTATAATTATCTCCTCACTTTTTGAAAAGTTTTCATCTATTTTAGCTGCATGAATTAAAAGCGCAGCTACTTTTGATAAATCGTTATCTTCGTTTTTTTCTTTTTTAAAAAACATAATTTTAATTTAGGTTTAAATTTTTAAGAATTCCAAAAGGATTTTCTTTGATATTTTCTTTATTTTTAATATTAATCCTCTTTCTTGGTTTATATTTAAAGAATACTTCATCATTTTTTTCTAAAATTTTATAACTCATAGCTCTGAGTAGTTGTTTAAAATCCTCCTTATTGCAACCTAGTAAATTTAACATTTCTGGTATCATTCTTATTTCTTTTATATCTTTTGTATCTGAATTTATTATTTGTACAAATAGTCGCTCTAGAATGTCTATTCTAACATATAAATTATTAAATTTTTCAAATCCACAAAGTAACATAAAGTTTTTATTCTGGATTTTCTTATCATTTAAAAAATTTAAACCAAATTTTGGTGGTTCTAAATTTAAGTGTTTTTGATTATAATTTTTCCATAACAGGGTTCTTAATGAAACTGGCTCTGGTTTTATCAACCTAAATAAAAAAACGTGATATCTACCAAATTTCACACCCAGATCTCTTAAAATTTTTCTATCGTTTTGATCCAGTTTTTTTAGATATTCTGATACTTGGTCTCTTTTAATAACACCATTATTTTCATAAAGTTGATATGCTAAAGCTTTTATTGATGAATTTTTATCTTTAAGATCTTTCAAATCATAGAGACTTTTTAAAACTGATGAAATTTTATCTTTTAACCATTTTTCTAAAAAAGTAATTAGTTTAATTCTGTGGTTTTGCTCTAACATATCGTCAACTAATAATTCTATGTTGGGGCTTAAATAATCTTTTCCGGGAGTTAATTTACCAATAGGGGCTTTATTCCAATATATTTTAGAATCATTTTTCAATTCAACCAAACCTGTATTAATTAAGGCTTGTATTCTTTTTTCAAGTTCTGGTCCGATAGTTTTTCTTGCTGCTTTTTTAAGAGACTTAATATCAGTCTCTAAAGCTCCTTTTTTAAGATCAAGTTCTAGTTTAAGTCCCTTTATTTTTCCAATAAATTGATCATCAATCATTACATCATTATTTTCTAAAATTTTAGTGTCAAATTCCATATCTTGTTTTAAACCTCTTGCGAGCACACTTGCTCTTTTATCAATAAATGTTCTGGTAAGTTCTTCATGAAGTCTATCCGAAAGTTTATCCTCTAAGAATTTTGTTTTTTCAATCCAATAATTTTGATTTTCAACCCAATTATTTTTATTTGAAACATATGACCAAGTTCTTACATTTGCAATTCTATTAGCCAAAGAATCTACGTTTCCCTCTAATTTATCTAGTTTCATTAGTTGTAAACGCATAAAATTATCAGATATCTTTCCTTTATCACTGCTTAAAAAATTAAATACTTTCTCTACAACATTTATGTGGTTTCCATAGGTTTTTTTAACAAAGTCTGGAATTTGACAACATTCCCATAGCAACTTTAGTATTTTAGTGACATTAGAGATATTATATAAGTCCAATTTTCTAATGAAATATTTCAAAACTTTCTCATCTTCACACTCATGGATTTTTCTAAGCCAATCTTTATTAGGCCTTTCTTCGAGTGACTTTAACAATGAAGTGGGGTTGTTAAAATTTAAATTAGAATTTCTCCAAAATAAAGTTTTTATATTCTCAAATTTATGATTTTCTAGTAGTTCAACTTCTTCAGCAGTTATTTCTTTACAGTCGCCCGTGATACCAAAATTACCATCATTAAGATATCTACCAGCTCTACCCGCAATTTGACCAATTTCTGATAGATTTAGTTTCCTTAACTTTTTTCCGTCAAACTTTTTTAGATTTGAAAAATACACTTGATCTAAATCCATATTTATTCCCATTCCAATAGCATCAGTAGCAACTAAAAAATCAACGTCACCTGACTGATATAACTCTACTTGTGCATTCCTTGTTTTTGGACTTAAAGATCCCATAACAATTGCAGCTCCTCCCTTTTGTCTTCTTATTAACTCTGCTATTGCATAAACCTCTTCAGTTGAAAAAGCTATAATTGCTGTTTTTCTATTTATACGTGAAATTTTTCTGTGACCTGAGTAGGTGAGTTGTGATAATCTTTTTCTATCTATGAATTCTATATCGTCGTCTAATTTTGAAACTATTCCTTTAATTGTGTTTGAACCCATAAACATTGTAAGTTTACTTCCTCTCATATTAAGTAATCTGTCTGTAAAAATATGACCTCGTTCATGGTCTGCACACATTTGAATTTCATCAACACCTACAAATTCTAAATCCATATCTATTGGCATTGACTCTACAGTGCACAAAAAATATTTTGCATTTGAAGGTATAATTTTTTCTTCACCAGTTATTAAAGCAACTTCATCATATCTAGTTTTTTTAATAACTTTATCATAGACTTCTCTTGCTAAAAGTCTTAAAGGAAAACCAATCATCCCGGTATCAAAAGAGAGCATCGTTTCTATTGCTAAATGAGTTTTGCCAGTATTTGTCGGACCGAGCACTGCTGTGATTTTATTTTTATTCATTTCTATCTTTGGTATGTTTAATATTTTAGCTACAAGATGTAGTTACTTGTAAAGAACAAAAATAGACTAAAACATGACCGAATCGTTCTATAAAAAGTTCTCATTTCGAGTTTTAAAAAATTTAGATTAACATAATATGGTTTATTGTCCAAATTACTATCAAATACAAATACTTAAGACTTAATTTTAAGAATTTTCCAAACTCCAGAAGCAGATGTTATAATTTTGCCGTTACATTTCAATTCACAAAATAAAAATACTAGAGTTTTTGTTTTTTTTAGAATTTTTACATGCCCGATAATCTCATCACCAACTTTTGAACCACCGATATATTTAAGATCTAATGAAATTGTTACACACGGTGCATTTTGAGCACTACGGTGTGCTGCAGTTCCTGCTCCAGCATCTATTAAAGCTGCCAAGTACCCTCCATGAGTTATGCCTGCTGCATTTAAATGGTTTTCATTAATTGTTGATTTGAATTCGTATTCGCTTTCAGAAATATTTCTAAACATAACACCACCATTATGTTTCATGAAACCATGCTGTAAACTTATTTGTTCAAATGAATTAGACATAATTTGTTAAAGTATAAAAGTTAAAATAAGTAAAACTACAAAAATAATTATGAAAAAATAAATAACAGACATTTGAAGAGAGGATTTAATCAACCATTTCATCATAATTTATCATATTTATGGTGCGCCTGCTAGGAGTCGAACCCAGAACCTCCTGGTCCGTAGCCAAGCGCTCTATCCAGTTGAGCTACAGGCGCATTTTTAAATTTTATTTATTATTCTATATCATTTTTTAGTGTATTTTAATGCAAAGACAAATTTAAATTATTATGAATAATTCAATGAATGAGGTTGTGATTGTAATGGCTATCAGAACTCCAATTGGAGCTTATAAAGGATCTCTTAAAAAATTAAGTGCTGATAAGTTGGGATCAATCGTTATCAGGGAAATTTTAAAAAAAAGTAAATTAAACAAAAATGATATCGATGAGGTAATTATGGGCCAAGTGCTTACAGCTGGTGGAGGTCAAAATCCTGCAAGACAAGCTGCGATAAATGCAGGTATAGATGTCTCAAAACCAGCACACATAGTGAATCAAGTTTGTGGTTCTGGACTTAGGGCTGTAATCTCAGGTTATCAATCAATTAAATTAGGAGAGGTAAAAAATGTAATTTCGGGTGGCCAAGAAAATATGTCATTAGCCCCACATTCAATTTTTTATCGTGATAATAAAAAAATTTTAGAGAAACATTTGATAGATACAATGATAAATGACGGATTGATAGATGCATTTAATAATTATCACATGGGTGTAACCGCTGAAAATATTGCAAAGAAATTTAATATTTCAAGAGACGATCAAGATGATTTTGCGTTAAATTCTCAAAAAAAAACAGAAAATGCAACTAATACTAATAGATTTGAGGAAGAGCTAATTAAAATAAATCAACCCGGTATAAATCTTGTTAAAGATGAACATCCAAGAAAAAAACTAAATAAATCAGATTTAGAGAAATTAAAAGCAGTATTCCTTAAAGATGGAACTGTGACACCTGGAAATTCATCAGGAATTAACGATGGTGCAGCCGCTTTATTACTAACAAGCTTAGATGAAGCTAAAAAAAAATCAATTCAACCTTTAGTAAAGATAATCTCATGGGCTTCAGTTGGAGTCGATCCAACTCTGATGGGTCTTGGACCAATTGAGGCTGTGCGTAAAGCAGTTAAAAAAGCAAAGTGGAATTTAAATGATATAGATCTTTTTGAAATTAATGAAGCTTTTGCTGCTCAAAGTATTGCAGTAATTCGTGAATTGAATATTGATGAGCATAAAGTTAATGTTAATGGAGGAGCTATAGCATTAGGCCATCCCATAGGAGCATCAGGTGCAAGAATATTAGTCACTCTTATTCATGAAATGATAAAACAGAAAAAGAATAAAGGTTGCGCCACACTATGTATAGGTGGTGGTATGGGTATAGCCTTATGTGTTGAGAGATTTAAGAATTAATTCTTTTAAATTTCTCTTCAAGCAAAATTTTTTGTATCCAAATTTTAGCATCAATGTAACTATCTTTTTTTGGTTGCAAGAGCTTATTTAATAACTTTTTAATCATTTTTAAAGGATACACTAGAAGAGTGTCAAAAAATTGAGCAGAATGTGTTAAAATTAGCAATTAAGTAAAATTTTATAGTGTATAAGATCTTAATATTAAATGAGTGAAAAACTATTAGTTCCTGATATAGGTGATTTCGAAAATGTAGAAGTCATAGAATTACTTGTTAAAGAAGGCCAAGAAATAGCAAAAAACGATCCAGTAGTTACAATAGAAAGTGATAAATCGAGTGTTGAAATACCTTCAACATTGTCAGGTATTATTGAGACTATTAAAGTTAAAGTAGGTGATAAAGTTTCAAAAGGCGACTTAATTCTGAGTATTTTAGGGTCAAGCGAAAAACTTTCTCCATTAAAAACTATTCCAAAAGATACAGAAAATTTAATTAAAGAGGCAGAAAAATCACTAGAAAAAAAACACGAACAAAATATCCATACAAATAATAGTGAGAGAAAAATACCAGAAATAGTTCAAGTAGTAAATGACGGCGATATTGATCCATTAGAAACCAATGAGTGGCTGGAGTCACTCACTGCAGTAATTGAAAAAGATGGTAATCATAGAGCTCATTATTTAATTAAGGAGCTAATAAATAAAGCTTATATGGAGGGCGCAAATATTCCCTACACACAAAACACACCCTATATAAATACAATACCAGTAAATGAAGAGAAAAAATCAAATGGTGATCAAAATATTGAGAGAAGAATTAGGTCATTAATAAGATGGAATTCCGCAGCAATGGTAGTTCGAGCGAACAAAAAATTTCCTGAGCTTGGAGGACATATTGGAACATTTGCATCTGCAGCTACACTTTATGATGTAGGTATGAATCATTTTTGGAGAGCAAAAAATAATAGATTTGGTGGAGACTTAATTTATTTTCAAGGACATAGCGCCCCAGGTATGTATGCAAGAGCATTTCTTGAAGGAAGACTTAACGAAAAACAATTAGATAGTTTTAGACAAGAGGTTAATCCAGGAGGTTTATCATCTTACCCACATCCTTGGTTGATGCCAAACTTTTGGCAATTTCCTACAGTCTCAATGGGTTTAGGACCAATGTTAGCCATTTATCAAGCTAGATATATGAAATATTTAATCAATAGAGGTCTCATTAAAGATGAAGGAAGAAAAGTGTGGGCTTTTTTAGGAGATGGGGAAATGGATGAACCAGAATCTTTAGGTGCAATCGGTTTAGCAGCTAGAGAAAAATTAGATAATTTAATATTTGTAATCAATTGTAATCTTCAAAGATTAGATGGACCTGTTAGAGGAAATGGAAAAATTATACAAGAATTAGAGGGTATTTTTAGAGGAGCGGGATGGAATGTTATCAAAGTAATCTGGGGTTCTTACTGGGATCCATTATTGGCTAATGATAAAACTGGTCATTTAATAAAAGCGATGAATGAAACTGTTGATGGTGAATATCAAGCAATGAAAGCAAGAGATGGGGCTTATGTTAGAGAAAAATTTTTTGGTAAATATCTTGAAACTAAAGATTTAGTCTCAAGTCTTTCAGACAAAGATATATGGAGATTAAATAGAGGCGGACATGATCCTCATAAAGTTTTTGCAGCTTATGATAAAGCCTCAAAAAATATTGGAAGCCCAACAGTTGTAATTGCCAAAACTATAAAGGGTTATGGAATGGGTAAAAGTGGAGAGAGTGTAAACACAACACATCAGACTAAAAAATTAGATATAGATGACTTGATGTATTACAGAGATAGATTTGATGTTCCTCTTACTGATAAACAGGTACAAAATATTGAATATTATAAGCCAGATCAAAACTCACCTGAAATAAAGTATATTAAAGAGAGAAGACTTCAATTGGGAGGATTTATTCCGGAGAGAACTACTTATGCAAAACCTATCAAAGCTCCTCCAAAAAACATTTTTGATAACATGAAAGTATCAACAGGTGAAAAAGAGATGTCAACTACTATGGCATTAGTAAGAATGCTTACTAATCTTCTGAGAGATAAGAACGTTGCCTCGAGGTTAGTACCAATTATTCCTGATGAGGCGAGAACATTTGGTATGGAGGGTTTTTTTCAAAAAATTGGTATTTATGCTCATGAGGGACAAAAATATGAACCTGAGGACTCTGCACAATTAAGTTCATATAGAGAGGAAAAAAGTGGACAAGTTTTAGAGGAAGGAATTAATGAGGCAGGTGCCATGTCCTCATGGATTGCTGCAGGTACTTCTTATACAAATCATGATATTGAGATGATCCCTATCTATCTTTTTTACTCAATGTTTGGATTTCAGAGAATAGGTGATTTTGCTTGGGCAGGAGCAGACAGTCAATCAAGAGGATTTTTAATTGGTGCTACTGCTGGAAGAACAACATTAGCAGGAGAAGGTTTGCAACACCAAGATGGACATAGCCATTTACTGGCATCAACTATCCCAAATTGTAAGTCTTATGATCCAACATTTCATTATGAACTAGCAACAATCTTTAGAGAAGGATTGAAAAGAATGCATGAGAAGAAAGAAAATATTTTTTATTATATCACAACAATGAATGAAAATTATCCTCATCCTGCTATGCCGTCTGAAAAATCATGTGAAGAGGGCATTCTGAAAGGAATGTATAAAATTAAGGAATTTAGCAAATATAAAAAAACTAAAATTCAATTCTTAGGGTCAGGTACGATTTTAAGAGAAATGATAGCTGGTGCAGAAATTTTACAAAAGGAGTATCAAATTGATAGTGAGGTTTGGAGTGTAACTAGTTTTAACGAACTAAGAAGAGATGGTTTAGAGGTAGAGAGGTTTAATTTGTTAAATCCTGAAAAAGAACCAAAAAAATCATATGTTGAGAACTGTTTAGGTAAAACTGAAGGACCAATTTTAGCTGCATCAGATTACATGAGAATGAACTCAGACCAAATTCGACCTTATATTAACAAAAGTTTTTACTCATTAGGAACAGATGGATTTGGTAGAAGTGATACTAGAAAAAATTTGAGAAAATTTTTTGAAGTTGATAAAGAGCATGTTGTTACTTATGGTCTAAGCGTTTTAGCTAAAGAACAATTAATCGCGTCAAAATATGCTCAAGAGGCAATAAAGAAATATAAAATTGATAAAGATAAACCGATGCCAACGAAATTATAATGTCAAAAAAAGAAATAAAAGTTCCAAACATTGGTGAATTTAAAGATGTAGAAATTATTGAGGTTTTAATTGAAAAAGGCCAAAAAATAAAAAAGAATGATCCATTAATAACTATCGAAAGTGATAAATCAAGTGTGGAAATACCATCATCAGATGATGGCACCGTAATTTCTTTAAATGTTAAAATTGGAGATAAAGTTTCGCAAGGTGACAAAATTATTGAAATTGAAAGTGAGAAAGAAATAAAAGAAATAGATGCGAAAGAGTCACCAAACAATCAATTACCCACAGAACAAAAAAAAAATGAGATTAAAAGAAGTAAATCTTCTAAAAATATAATAAGGAGAGATTTTTCATCAAAAACTTCTGCATCACCAAAAGTAAGAAAATTTGCAAGAGAGCTTGGAATAGATATTAATAAAGTATCTGGCAGTGAAAGGCAAAGCAGAGTTACTGAAAGTGATGTGAAATTATTTGTTGCATCTAAATCTGTTAAAAGTTTCGAAGATCAAAATTCAATTGAGCGAAAGATTGAACAAGAATACTCTCATTCTGAGTTTGGAGAAGTAGATATCAAAGACATTCCTAGGGTAAAAAAATTATCATCCAAATATCTGATGAACTCTTGGACAAAAATTCCTCATGTAACTAATCATGATGAAGCTGACATAACTGAATTAGAAGAATTTAGATCTTCTCTTACAGATATATATACCGGAGAAAGAAAAAAAATTACTCCACTAGCTTTTATTGTTAAAGCATTGACAGCATCATTAAAAAAATTTCCAAATTTTAATAGCTCAATTGATGATATCGAAAACGGTAAAATGACTGTCAAACGATATTATCATGTTGGCATAGCAGTAGATACTCCGAATGGTTTGTTGGTTCCAAAACTAAGAGATACTGATAATAAAAACGTTTCTTTAATAAGCACAGAATTAAAAAAAATAAGTCAACAGTGTAGAGATCTTAAAATTGATAAAAAAGAGTTATTTGGAGGTTCTATGACTATAACAAGTCTAGGGGGGATTGGAGGATCCTTCTTTACCCCAATTATAAATTATCCCGAGGTTGCCATTTTAGGTATTGGAAGAGCTGAAAAAAAACAGGTATTTATTGATGGAAAATTTGTTACGCGTACAATGTTACCACTTTCGTTATCTTATGATCACAGAATTATTGACGGTGCAGAAGCAGCCCGTTTTAATAATGATTTAAAAGAAAATCTTGGTAAAAATTTTGCATATAAGTTAGCTGTTTAATAAAAATTATGTCTAAGAGCGTTTCATTGTTAAGTGCTTTGTTGTGCACATTTATTTGGGGCACAACATTTATTGCTCAGGACACTGGTATGGATGATATAGGGCCATTTACATTTAACGCGGTTAGATTTTTTGTGGGTTTTATAGTAATTCTTCCTTTGGCTATACTATTTGAAACGAAAAAGTTTAAATTAAAGTTTAAGATTGGTTATAAATCTTTCATTATTCTATCTTTTTTAATTGGATTATCACTTTTCTTAGGCTCGGCGTTGCAGCAGGTAGCTCTAATTTATACAGATGTTGCCAATGCTGCCTTTTTTACAATTTTTTATGTTCCTCTGGTTCCAATTATAATTTTTATTTTTAAAAGAGACTCCTTACATTGGAGTGTTTGGCCCTCAGTGGTTTTATGTTTAATTGGTGGATATCTTTTAACAAATTTCTATGACGCTACAGTTAGACTTGGAGATACATTAGTTATTTTAGGTGCATTATTTTGGAGTACCCACATTATTTTTATTGGAATGATTATCAAAATGTACAACTTACCTTTAACAATAGGAGCAGTTCAAACATTATTGGTGGCTTTATTTTCTATTATAATTGGTTTGATTTATGAAGAATTTGTGATTGAAAATATTCTTAATGAAATAGACTCAATTCTTTACGCTGGAATTTTATCAGGAGGTCTTGCATTTGTTTTACAAATTTATGCTCAAAAAAATATTACCCCAGCACCAGCAGCTATAATTTTTTCTTTAGAAGGTGTTTTTGCGACCATCGCTGCTTGGTTTTTATTAAGTCAAATATTAGATTTCAATAACATATTGGGATGTTTTTTTATATTATGTGGTGTTTTGGTCTCCCAATTATTACCTTTGATGAGAAAAATAAATTAAAAATAAATTATTAAGAATAAAATTAAAGAAACGAAAATTCTATAAATAACAAATACAGTTAAAGAAAAATTACTAACATATCTTATAAAATATTTGACTGTAACAAACGAAAAAATAAATGATAAGGTAATTGCAATTAATAATAAATAATTTAATTCGATAGATTGTTGGATAGCATCCTTCAGTCCCAAAAAACTTGCCCCAGCCAAAGCAGGTATAGACAATAAAAAAGCAATTTTACTTGCGTCAACTCTATTAAATTTTAGAAATCGTGCTGCTGTTAAAGTTATTCCTGCTCTACTTACACCAGGTATAAGTGATAAAATTTGAAATAATCCTATAAATAATATTGTCTTTATATTTAAATTTGTTGATATGTTTTGATTAGTATCTCTCTTATCTGAAAAAAATAAAACCAAAGCAAAAAATAAGGTTGTCCATGCAATAATTTCTGTATCTCTTAAAAGATTAATTATGTCAGTTGAATACAATATATATCCAAAAATTATTAAAGGTATTGAACCAAGTAGGATCAAAACCAATAGTTTTTGATTATCTTTTAAATTTAATAAATCTTGTTTAAAGTAATAAATTATTGCAAACAAAGAGCCTAAATGCAGACCAATATCAATAAACAAGGAACTTGAGCTAAAATTGTAAAAATTTGATATCAAGATTAGGTGGGCTGAAGAGCTAATTGGTAAAAATTCAGAAATTCCTTGAACAGCTGAAAGAATTAAGATTTCTATAAAATCTTGAATCATATTGTTGTCGTAACTCAAAAAATACTCATTTTAAACAATTCGATTTGGTCATAATAGGTATGTGAAGAATAAATTTTTTATATTTAAAGCCAAATAAGGACAATTATATGTCAGTATTATTGACCTAAATAATACTTTTATTAATAAAAACAATGTATAATTTGCATAAAATTTAAAAACGCTATGACAGATAAAATGTTAAAATTTGTAAAAATAGGTCAACAAACTCCACCTAAAAGAAAGATTGGCACTAGAAAAGAGGATTTTAACGAGATCTATGACGAGTTTGTTACTAAAAAAGCTGAGGAACAGTCAAGCAGGTGTTCTCAATGTGGAGTTCCATTCTGTCAAGTACATTGTCCGTTAAGTAACAATATACCAGATTGGTTAAAACTTACTGCCGAAGGGAGACTAAAAGAGGCCTACGAATTATCTCAAAGCACTAACAATATGCCAGAGGTATGTGGAAGAATTTGTCCTCAGGATAGATTGTGTGAAGGTAATTGCGTTATTGAACAATCAGGTCATGGAACAGTAACTATTGGTTCGGTTGAGAAATATATTAATGATACAGCTTGGGAACAAGGTTGGGTTAAACCAATTTCTTTAAAACATGAGAAAGACCAAACTGTTGGGATAATTGGTGCCGGTCCCGCAGGTTTAGCAGCTGCTGAACAGCTAAGAAAAAATGGATATAAAATAACAGTTTATGATCGTTATGACCGTGCAGGTGGATTATTGATTTATGGTATTCCAAATTTCAAACTTGAAAAACATGTAGTTGAGCGAAGAACAAAGCTATTAAAAGATGGTGGAATAAAATTTGTACAAAATTTTGAAGTTGGCAAAGATGCTACTTTAGAGCAATTAAGAAAAAAACATGATGCAATTTTAATTGCTACCGGTGTTTACAAACCGAGGGAAGTTGAATTACCTGGTAATGATTTAGGTAATATTTTCCCAGCAATGGAATTTTTGACAGCATCAAATAAAAAAGGCCTAGGTGATAAAGTGGAGTTATTTGATAAAGGAACTTTGAATGCTGAGGGAAAAGATGTTGTGGTAATAGGTGGTGGTGACACAGCCATGGATTGTGTAAGAACCTCAGTAAGACAAAAAGCAAAGTCCGTTAAATGCTTATATAGACGAGATAAAGAAAATATGCCAGGATCTGCAAGAGAAGTTGCAAATGCTGAGGAGGAGGGTGTTGAATTTGTTTGGCTCTCAAGTCCAAAGGAATTTATAGGAAAAAATAAAATTGAAAACTTAGTTGTTAATAAAATTGAATTAGGTGAACCAGATGAGTCAGGAAGACGAAAACCTGAAATCAAACAAGGTTCAGAATATGAATTAAAGGCCGACATGGTAATTAAAGCTCTTGGATTTGATCCAGAAAATTTACCATTATTATTTGATGCACAAGAGTTACAAGTAACAAAATGGGGAACAATTAAAACTGACTTCAATACGATGGAAACAAATCTAAAAGGTGTTTTTGCTGCAGGAGACATTGTAAGAGGAGCTTCATTAGTTGTATGGGCAATCAAAGATGGAAGAGATGCAGCTTGTTCTATGAAAACATATTTAGAAAGTACAGAACTAAAAAAAACAAAAGTAGCATAATGGAAAATTATAAAAAAAATTTAGAGCTACTTACAAAAAATTATGTTTATTCTAAAGAGATGGAACATGATGCATGTGGAGTAGGCTTAATTGCATCTACAGAAGGAAAAAAATCTAGAGCTATTGTTGAGTATGGAATTGAAGCTTTGAAAGCTGTTTGGCACAGGGGTGCTGTAGATGCAGATGGAAAAACAGGTGATGGAGCAGGAATACATGTTGAAATTCCAAAAGATTTTTTTATAGAAAAAATACAAGTTACAGGACACGATTATGATAACTCTGAAATTTGTGTAGGTATGATTTTTTTACCTAGAAATGACTATTCAGCACAAGAGAATTGCAAAACAATTGTTGAAAGTGAACTAACCAAAAATAATTTTAGTATATGGGGTTGGAGACAGGTACCAGTTAATCCAAAAGTACTTGGGGAAAAAGCTCTACAAACTATGCCAGAAATCATACAGGTTCTTTTTAAATCTAATGATCCAAATTTGTTAGATAAAAAATTAGAAAGAAAAATTTATGAAACAAGAAAGAGGATCGAAAATAAAGCTTTTGATGCATCATTGAATAATTTTTACATTTGTTCAATTAGTTCAAAATCTATAATTTATAAGGGGCTATATTTAGCAGAGGCATTATCTGACTTTTATCTAGATATAAGGGATGCAAGATTTATTTCAAGATATGCAATTTTTCACCAAAGATTTTCAACAAATACCGCACCAGGCTGGAGTTTAGCCCAACCATTTAGGGCTATAGCGCATAACGGTGAAATAAATACTTATAAAGGAAATAAAAACTGGATGAAAATTCACGAGCAAGAAATGAGCAGTCCACTTTTTGATGATATAGAAAATTTAAAACCAGTAATCCAGAAGGGCGTCTCTGACTCTGCAGCTTTAGATAATGTATTTGAATTATTAAATAAATCAGGCCAATCAGCACCACTAGCTAAATTGATGCTTGTACCTGATGCGTGGTCAAAAAAAAATAAGACATTGTCAAAAAGTCATCAACAACTATTCAATTTTTTAAACAGTACCATGGAACCATGGGATGGGCCTGCTGCTATTGCTGCCACTGATAATGAATGGGTTATAGCGGCAAATGATAGAAATGGTCTTAGACCTTTAAGATATGCCATTACAAAAGATAAAATGATTTTTGCAGGTTCAGAAACAGGAATGATTGATTTAAATGAAAAAAAAATTTTAACCAAGGGAAGACTAGGTCCAGGTGAAATTATCGGAGTGAGAATTGAAAAAGGGAAAGTTTTTACTAACAGTCAAATAAAAGATTTTTTAGCTAAAGAGTTTAAACATTTCAATTCACAAATAATTGATTTAGATGAAAAATTACCAATCTCCAATGAAAAAAATAATTTTGACGGGGAAAATTTAAGGAGAAGACAATATACTTTTGGAATAAGTTTAGAGGATCTAGAGCTTATTTTACATCCAATGGCAGAAGATGCAAAAGAAGCGACAGGTTCAATGGGGGATGATACTCCTTTAGCGGTGTTATCTGACAAGTATAGACCGCTTTACCATTTTTTCAGACAAAATTTTAGCCAAGTAACTAACCCACCAATTGACTCCTTAAGAGAAAATAAAGTAATGAGTTTAAAAACTAGATTTGGAAATTTAGGCAACATTCTTGATTTCGATACTTTAACCAAAGAGAATATTTATGTTTTAAATAGCCCAATACTATCAAATTCACAATTTAATAAGTTTACTAATTTTTTTGGTAAAAATTCATTGATTATCGATTGCTCATTTTCACAAGACGATAATTTAGCAGACTCTATTAACAGGATACAAAAAGAATCTGAAATTGCTGTTAGACAAGGTATAACTCAATTAATTTTAAGTGATAAGAATCTTTCATCTGAAAGATTACCAATGCCAATGTTGCTGTGTGTTGGAGCTATAAACACATTTTTAGTAAAAAAAAAATTAAGAGGTTATGTTTCTATTAATGTTCAATCTGGCGAAGCTATAGATACACACTCGTTTGCAACGTTAGTAGGGGTTGGAGCAACAACAGTAAATCCATATCTAGCTTTTGATAGTCTGTATCAGAGATATGAAAAAAAACTTTTTGGCCAATTTAGTTTTGATGAATGTGTACAACGCTATATCAACTCGGTTAATGCTGGTTTATTAAAGATAATGTCAAAAATGGGAATTTCTGTTTTAAGCTCTTATAGAGGTGGATGTAATTTTGAAACGGTTGGATTAAGTAGAACAATTGTAGATGATTATTTTCCAGGAGTTACATCAAAAATTTCAGGTATTGGTTTAGTTGGTATTGAAAAAAAAATAAGAGAAATTCACAAAGAAGCATTTGAAAGCACGGAGACTGTGTTGCCAATTGGAGGTATTTATAGATATCGAAAAAACGGAGAAACACATCAATATCAAGGAAAACTTATTCACTTATTACAGAGTGCTGTAGGTTCAAATTCATATGATGCCTATAAAAAATATGCAGAGGGTATTTACAATTTACCACCAATTAATTTGAGGGATTTAATTGATTTTAGAAAAAAAAAGTTAAGCCCCTCAATAAATATATCTGAAGTTGAGCCAATAGAAAAAATATTAAAAAGATTTGGCAGTGGGAGCATGTCTCATGGTGCTTTATCTAAGGAGGCACATGAAACACTTGCCATTGGAATGAATAGAATTAAAGGAGCTTCCTGTAGTGGTGAGGGTGGAGAAGATGCAGAAAGATTTAAGGTGATGGATAGTGGGGACAGTGCAAATTCTAGAGTTAAGCAAATTGCATCAGCTAGATTTGGTGTAACTGTAAATTACTTAAATAATTGTAATGAGATTGAAATTAAAATGGCCCAAGGCGCTAAACCAGGAGAAGGTGGCCAATTGCCTGGCTTTAAAGTAACAAAGGAAATTGCGAGATTAAGACATTCTACACCTGGAGTAACGCTAATATCTCCTCCTCCGCATCACGATATTTACTCTATAGAAGATCTGGCACAACTTATTTATGATTTAAAGCAAACGAATCCAAAAGCAAGAGTTGGAGTTAAGTTAGTTGCATCTTCAGGAATTGGAACCATTGCTGCAGGTGTGGCCAAAGCAAAAGCCGATATCATTTTAATTTCAGGCCACAATGGAGGAACAGGTGCAACTCCTCAAACGAGCGTTAAATACGTTGGAATACCTTGGGAGATGGGCTTAACTGAAGCTAATCAGGTTTTAACATTAAACAATTTAAGACACAAAGTTACATTGAGAACCGATGGCGGTATTAAAACTGGTAGAGATGTTGTTATTGCTGCAATGATGGGAGCAGAAGAATATGGAGTTGCTACAACCGCTTTGGTAGCAATGGGATGTATAATGGTACGACAGTGTCACTCTAACACTTGTCCAGTAGGTGTTTGTACCCAAGATGAAAAATTAAGAGAAAAATTTACTGGTACACCAGATAAGGTTGTAAATTTATTCACTTTTATTGCTTCAGAAGTAAGAGAAATTTTAGCTAAAATAGGCTTTAAATCCCTAAATGATATTATTGGAAGAACTGATTTGTTAATGCAAGTTAATAAAGCATCACCAAATCTTGATGACTTGGATTTAAATCCGTTATTTGTTCATGCAGACCCAGGAAACAATAAAAGATATTGTGAGTCATCAGATATCAACAAAGTACCCGAAACATTAGACCAGAAAATTTGGCCAGAAATAGAAAAATCTTTAGATAATTCAGAAAAAATTGAGAAAGAATTTATTATAAAAAATACAAACAGGGCAGTTGGTACAAGAATTTCACATCATCTTTATAAAAAGTATGGTTATGAAAAACTTGATAATAATTTCCTAACATTAAATTTCAAAGGCTCCGCGGGTCAGTCCTTTGGTGCTTTTTCATCGAAAGGATTAAAGTTAATTCTTAAAGGTGATGCAAACGATTATGTTGGTAAAGGATTGTCAGGTGCTACTATTTCGATAAAACTGTCAGATGAAAGTAATTTAGTTTCTAATGAAAATACAATTATTGGAAACACAGTTCTATATGGAGCCACTTCAGGTAAACTTTTTGCTGCAGGTCAAGCAGGTGACAGATTTGCTGTAAGAAATTCTGGTGCGACTACAGTTGTTGAAGGTTGTGACTCAAATGGTTGTGAGTATATGACTGGAGGAACAGTAGTAATTTTAGGAAATGTTGGTGATAATTTTGCTGCTGGAATGACGGGGGGTATGGCGTTTATTTATGATAAGTCTAACGAGTTTGAAAATAAAGTAAATCCAGACTCAGTTGTTTGGCAAAATGTTGAAACAGATTATTGGACAAGTTATTTAAAAGATTTAATTTTAGATCATTCAAAGGAAACCGACTCCTTGATATCTAAAGATATTTTTGAAAACTTTGATGTTGAAATTAAAAATTTTGTTCAGGTTTGTCCAAAAGAGATGATTAGCAAGCTTAAAAACCCAATTACATTTAAGTCTAAGATAAAAGAAGTTAGTTAATTATAATTTTTAACTCTTTTTTTAATATGCCTAACCATTTAGGTGA
>CABZPB010000014.1 GCA_902527485.1 uncultured Pelagibacteraceae bacterium | reverse complement strand
TATGTATTGCTTCTTCTACGTGTATCGTAGTCTCATATTCTTTTAAAACATTCTTAAATCTGTTGAGAGCGGGTATCCATTTTTTTTTCTTAATATAATGTCTCCCAATATAAACCTCTTTTGCTGCTAGTATATCATTAATTAAATCAATTTTAAATTTTGCATCATAAGCATAATCAGTGTTTGGAAAATTTTTAATTACAAAATTAAATTCCTTTTTAGATAGTAGCAATGGGGCTAAATCTTTTTTTTCACCTTCAATCGTTTCATAATAAACTATTGCTAAAAGATAGTGAGCATAAGCTTTATTTTTGTCTTTAGGATAAGTTTGAAAATATCTCTTAACATTTTCAATAGCCAAAGAGTAATAGCCCTGCATATAATAAGAATAAGAGGCCATTAAAACTGATTTGGGCGCCCAATCGGATTGGGGCAATAAAATTTCCACCTCTAAAAATTTTTTGCTTGCACTAAAGTAATCACCAACTTGAAATAATTCCATACCCTTTTCGTAGGCTGAAATCATTTCTATTTTTTGGTTCGTCTCTTTTATCAGTTTTATATTTTCACTTTTTTTACTGCATGAAGAGAAAAGTATTAAAGAAAAGATAATTAAATATATTTTTAATTTATACATTTCTAAAACTATATAGATTTTAGTTGAAATTATAAGGATGAATTTAATCTATGCTATTGATCTTAGCAAATTTCTATTAATTAATGTATGAGGTAATGTTCTTTCTTGAATTTCTATAATAGAAAAATTATCTTTATTATTAAATATTTCTCTCAACAAGCTATTAGTTAGATAATGTCCTCCTTGAGAACAATTAACACTAGCTATCATTCTGTATCCGCATGTATAAAGATCACCAATACAATCAAGTATTTTATGATTAACAAACTCTTTTGAATTCCTTAAACCTTCTGCATTTAAAATTTCTTCACCTTTCACTACAACAGCATTATCTAGGCTTCCACCTTTGGCAAGACCATTTTTCTTTATCATTTCAATGTCTTCATAAAGACAGAAAGTTCTAGAATTAAAAATTTCTGTAAGATCATCTTCATAAACATTTTTTTTATTTCTTTGATTTCCAATAATTTTATTTTTATATTTTAATTCAAAATCTATATCTAGACTTAACTTTGAAGGCTCAATTGAAATAAACTTATCACCTTTTTTAAACTCAATTTTTTTGTTAATCTTAATAATCTTTATAGGTTTATCACTTAGTTCTAGACCCGCTGTTAATATTTCCTCAATAAAAACTTTTGCTGACCCATCTAAGATTGGTACTTCCTCATTATCAATTTCAATCAATGCATTATCAATTCCGATTCCAAATAGAGCTCCCATTAAATGTTCAATAGTTGAAACTCTAACTCCATTCCTATTACTTATAGTGGTATTTAAAGCTGTATTACTCACATTCATAAAATTTGGATAGATAAGGTTGTTGTCTTTTTGATCTATTCTTTTAAATACAATCCCAGTGTCTGGATTTGCGGGTTTAACAGAAATCTTAGACTGTTTTCCAGAGTGAAGGCCTATACCACTAAAAGTTACAGGTTTTTTAATAGTTTTTTGATTTAATAAAGACACAATAAATTTTAATCTTCCTACCTTGAAATTTAAAAACAACAAATGTTACAAGAAAATACGAACTAATTAAAAAAATTAAAAAATTTCTCAAAAAAACCCAATTTTTTTGAGTTTTTATCAGCGATAAACACCTCATTCTCATTAAAACCATCTAAGATTTGTTGTGCGGTTGTATATAAATTTTCATTTTTATTTTCTAAAAAACTATTTAGATAATCAAAACTCAATATTCTATCCAATGATATTTGGTATTTTCTAAGAACATCTTCAATAGTTTTTGAGATCTTTTTAGGTAAACATATATAACAGACATCGATAGAAAGATTATTACAACTTTTTTTTTCTGGTAAAGTTTTAAAATAAGTTCCATCAATATAAAACTGATCAATATTCATATGAAGGATGTCAAGATCTTCTAGTGTTTTATTACAGCAACTTTTTGCCTCTAATAGTAATTTATGCATTGAGTCAGAATTTATATTTATATTATCAAATTTGTTTTTAATTGATAAGCAAATTGAAAAAATATTCTGGTTATCTATGATTAAAAAAATACTTTTGATAAATTCATCAAGTCTTTTTTCTATCTTGAAAATATTTTCATTCAAAAAATTATCTAAAAATTTTAAATCTATTTGATTACTTTTATTATTTGTTAAGATTTCTTTTTTATAAACTAACTCGTCAGCGGAATTTAATGCTACTATTGCAAATTTTTTAATACCTAAAAAAAGAAATATCCTATTTTCTAATTTATTTTTCATTTAATATTATTTGATCTTTTTGACGAAAATCAATTATTAATTTATTATTAAATTTATTCTCCTCAGACAAACGAACAAACAAATTTAGATCATTTTCTACGTTACCTTTCGATAATTTTATCAAATATCCTTTAGATGTTTCAATATCCCATCTCTTTGATTTGAAATAATATAATTTTGTTATATTTTTAAAATCAAATTTTGATTTATCAATATCATTTTTAAAATTTAAAAATTCATTAAAATTTAAATCGCCGAATATAAATGGTAAGTCAGTTGCTAAGTTATTATTTTGAATAAGTTTTCCATTTGATCCAATAAAATAATCAAAACCATTTTTTTTTATTTGCGCGAGTATTTTTGTTTCCTTTATAAATATTTTTAAGGTTGATGGGTAATTTTTGAATATTTCAAACTGTTCAATAATATTAATTGAACTAATTTTTCTTTTTAAATATTGCTTATCTAAATGAAATATACTTTTAAAATTGGAATCATAAATAATACTTTCAATTTTCTTTCTTTCATCAAGATTTAAACCACTAATCTCTATGTGATTAATTTTTGGAAAACTGACATTCATTAATGAGGTATTATTTATTGATACAAGAAAACAAAACAGTAATAAGTAAATAGTAATTTTTTTACTTATTAATAGATGCATCTTTTAAAATTAATTTTATTAGATTTATGAAATTAATTCCAATATAGGCTGATATCTCAGGAACTAAAGATACTTTTGTCATTCCAGGTTGTGTATTAATTTCTAAAAGGTAAAATTTTCCTTTAAAATATTTAAAATCTGATCTTGTAACTCCTCTACACCCCATCAAATTATGTGCTTTTAAAGTTGTATCCATGAGAATTTTGAATTTTTTTTTTGGTACATCTACAGGAATTATATGTTTTGTTTTGGCATTAGAATTATATTTTGCCTGATAATCGAAAAATTTCCTTTTTGGTTTAAGCTCAATTGCACCAAGCTTCCTCTTTCCAATTATAGCTGACTGAATTTCTCTCCCAGGAATAAATTGTTCTACCAATATTTTTTTATAATCTTTTAACAATTTTATATTTCTCGATAAATTATTCTTAGTACAAATATAAACATTTACACTAGAACCTTCATTTATTGGTTTAATCACAACAGGAAAGTTTAACTTTTTTTTTACTAAACTTATAAGTTCTTTATTAGTTTTATTGAAAGCAAAAATGAAATATTTAGGTGTCAAAATTTTATTTTTGATAAAAATTTTTTTAGAAATTTCTTTATCCATTGCTTTAGCAGAGGCAATTACACCTGAGTGGGTATAAGGTATACCTATTGTCTCAAGGATTGTTTGAATGTATCCATCTTCACCAAACTGCCCGTGCAGAGCATTAAAAATGAAATGAGGTTTAAAGCTTTTTGTTACAGATATTAAATCTTTGTCTGGCTCACATATTTTAACTATGTAATTATTTTTTTTTAATTCTTTTGCAACCTGCCTTCCTGTTTCTAAGCTGATAATTCTTTCCTTAGAAATACCGCCTGAAATTATCAAAATTTTTTTTTTCAATTTATTCCAAAATTTTAATTTCTTTATCTAATTTTATACCAGTTTTTTCATGAACTTTCTTTGAAACAAAATCAATTAATTTTTTCATATCATTAAATGTTGCGTTACCCTTATTTACAAAAAAATTTGAATGTTTTTCCGAAATATATGCATCACCAAACTTGGTATCGGTTGACACTGATTCTCTTATCAGTTCCCAAACCTTTTTATCTGTTTGATTTATTGGGTTTTTAAAAGTACTTCCACCTGTTTTAATTCTCATTGGTTGATTTTTTTCTTTTAAAGATTTCATTTTTATTACTTCACTATTTACTTTGTTAAAAGTACTTTTAATTCCTTTAAAAGAAGCACTTAAAAAAATCAGATCTTCAGATAAATCATTGTTTCTATAATCAAAATTTATTTCTTTTGATGGAATTGTTTTTAAATTCCCTTTTTGATCTATTGCTTGAATAGAAAGAAGAATATCTTTAAATTCTCTTCCAAAACATCCAGCATTCATTTTAATTCCTCCACCGATAGATCCAGGGATGCAGGATAAAAACTCAAATCCACTCAAATCGTTTTCAGCAGCAAAACTAGATAGGCTATTATCTAAAACACCACTTCCAGAAATTATTACATCCTCTCTTAATAAGGATATTCTATTAAAATTTTTACTTAGCTTTATCACGACTCCATCAAAAATATTATCCGAGATTAAAGTGTTAGATCCTGCTCCAATGATAAAGATTTTTTCCTTATTATCGAGTAATTTGAGAAATTTCACTAAATCCCTTAAATTTTCTGCTTTATAAAAAACTTTAGACTTTCCTCCAATATTAAACCAATTTTTTTTTTTTAAATCTTGATCGTAAATTACATTTTTATCAAAGTCTTTTAACAAATCTTTAAGTTGATTTATCTGCATTACATTAATTCAGGTAATTTTTTTATCCAATTTGAGACTGAACCAGCACCCATTCCTATGACAATTTTATTTCCATAAATATTTTGTTTAAGAAATTTTGCTAATTCAATATTATTTTTAATCATAAATAGTTTTACTTTTGAATTTTTAATTATTTCTTTTGCAAAATCATTATAATTAAAACCTAATTTAATTTTTTCTCCAGCTGTAAAAATGGGGCATAATATAATTGTGTCTGCATCTCTGAAACAATGAGTAAATTCATTTCTTAAATCTTTTAATCTTGATATTCTATGTGGTTGAAAAACACAGACTTTTTCACATTTATCAAAAACTTTTTTTACTCCCTCTAAAACAGATTTTATCTCAGTTGGATGATGTGCATAATCATCATAAAAATCAACTCCATTAAATGTAAATATCTTATTAAATCTTCGCTGGACACCTTTAAAGTTTTTCAAACCTTTTTTAATATTAGACACTGGAATTCCTAAAGTAAGAGCAACTGCAATTGCAGCTGCAGAGTTTCTTATATTATGAACACCTAATAATGGGATCTGAAAGTTTTTTAAGATTGATTTTTTTTTATTTGGTAAATTTATAGTTAAATCAAATTTTGAGAAAAGTTTGTTTTGAATTATATTTTTGATAAGAAAATTAGCGTTAGACTTGATTCCATATGTAAAAAAATTTTTATTTTTGAGATGTTTAATTAATTCATCGTTAATTTTATCATCAATACAAATAAAAGATTTTCCAAATGATGGAACTTTTTTTATAAAGTGTAGAAAATGATTTTTTAAATCTCTAATTGATTTATAAAAATCCATGTGTTCTCTATCTATGTTTGTTATAATTGAATATGTTGGAGAAATATGAGTGAAACTTCCATCTGACTCATCTGCCTCTAATATAGACCAGTCACTCTTACCTAATTTTGCAGTACTATTTATTGAATTTATTATACCTCCATTGATTATTGTAGGATCTAACTTAGTATTTTCAAAAATAGAACTTACTAAAGACGTCGTTGTTGTTTTACCGTGAGATCCAACTACAACAATATTTTTCATTAAAGAAACAAGATTTGCTAACATCTTTCCTCTTTTTATTACTGGTAATTTTTTTCTTTTAGCCTCTAGTAATTCTGGATTACTTTTTTTTATCGCAGAGGAAGTCACTACAATTGTAACATCTTTTATGTTTTGTTTTTTGTGACCAATAAAAATTCTAACACCCTGTTTTTTTAATTTTTCGATATTTTTGTTCTTATAAATATCACTACCTTGAATTTGAAAACCTTTAGCTTTCATAATCAATGCGAGACCACTCATACCTATTCCACCAACACCAATAAAATGGATAATCTCTTTTTTAGCTAATTCAATTTTCATTAATAGTATCCAATATTTTTTGGTTTATATTATTCCATGAGTTTTGGAAATTATGTTTTTCCAAGTTATTTTTTTTTACATTGTACTCAGACTTATTCATAATTATATGATCTAAAAATTTTTCTAAATTAACTTCATTAAAATCTTTTTGACTCATAATCCAACAACAACCTAAGTTTTGATAAAAATTTGCATTTTCAAATTGATGGTTATCTTTTGCTGAAACTAAAGGTATTGTTAGGAATGGTTTATTCATGATTGATAATTCTGCTAAGGTAGATGCACCAGCGCGTGTAATACATAGATCTGATTGATTTATCAAATCTGCTAAATTTTCTTTAAAATCAAAAATGGTATTTTCAATTTCAGCCTCATCATAAATATTCTTTAAATTATCAGTATTACTTTTTTGAGTTTGTTGAATGATTTTAATTTTATTTTTTTTCGATAGGTTAATGATAACATTTTTTATCACATTATCAAAAATCTTTGCTCCTTGACTGCCACCCACAACTAAAAGGCAGAATACTTTATTTTCTGTTTTAATTTCTTTTTTCTCATAAAAATTTTTTTTAACTAGTGGAGATATTATCTGAATTTTATGTCTAAGTTTTTCAGGAAAGTTTTTTAAATTTTCTGTATAAGCAAAAATTTTTTTACAAAAACCTAAAAAGAGTCTGTTTGCTCTACCTAAAACAATATTGGGTTCGAGTAAGTAAATCTTTATTCCTAATAACTTTGCACCAAAACAAACAGGTAATGACATATATCCTCCTGTTGAAAAAATAATATTAATTTTATTTTTTTTTAATAATAAGACTGTTTTAACTACCAAATAAATTAATTGGAATATTTTAAAGATAAAATATCTATTAAGATTTAATTTAGGAGTATTTATCAAAACAATATCATTATTTTTATCATCTAGATATTTCAATCCTCTTAAATCGGTAGAAATAAAAACATTAAAATTTGATTGCAAATGTTCGCGTAGAATTTTTGCCGGCACTACATGTCCGCCAGACCCTCCCGTTGAAATTAATATATTTTTCATTCAATTATTTTTCTTTTTGTTAAATTCAAAATTATACCAGACATTATAGAAATACTTATAATCGATGACCCCCCATAACTTAAAAATGGTAAAGTCATCCCAGTAGTTGGGAATAATCTAATATTTACTCCTATGTGAATCATTGCTTGCATAAGTATTAAACTAATAGATCCAGTAAGTATTAGTTTAATCTTTTTATCATTTTCTTTGTAAACTTTTTTAAGAACTGAAAATATCAATACTAGGTAAGTTAATAAAATTAACATTATGAGGATTACTCCAAACTCTTCTGAAATTACTGAGATAATGTAGTCAGTATGAGCTTCAGGGACTCTGTTTTTTAATGTTCCCTCCCCAATACCTTTTCCAAAAAAACCTCCACTTATTATAGCCTCTAATGCTTTATCTGATTGAAAGTTATGAGTACCCGTTTCAGGATTAAAAAAAGAAAATAATCTATCTTTTATGTATTTAAATTGTGGAAGGTAACTAATGATAGATGCTATCGTGGATAAAGAGATTATAAAAACTAAGCTCAAAAAAAATATACTAATACCAGAAATAAAAATCAAAACTAACCAACTAAAACCGATTAAAAGAGTTTGACCAATATCTGGTTGAAATATCAAAAGACTCGATATCAATATAGTTAATAAAAAAGATAAGAAGTATTTCAAATTGAAGTTTGTATATTTTTGAGAGCAAATTATCATACTTATTATTACTATTAAAAAAGGCTTTACAAACTCAATAGGTTGTATTCTTGGTAATACCAACAAATCAATCCATCTCTTGGAACCTTTAATCTCCACTCCGATTATAGGAACAAGAAATAACAAAACTAATGATAAACAGAAAAATATTACTGAAATTCTATAAATTTCTTTTTCAGGTATAAAAGATAGGAAAAAAATTAAAAAAAAACCGAATAAAACAAATACTACATGTTTAAAAAAAAAAAAATAAGTATTCGTATCTAATTTATCAGATGCAATTAGGGAAGTTGAAACAAGTGAAAAAAATAAACCTGCTAAAAATAAAATTAAGATCAAAGATAAAATAGGTTTATCAATACTTTTCCACCATTGATAAAAAGAAATATAACTAAATAATTTTTCTTTCATTAATATATCTTTTTATTAAATTATTAAAATATAAACCTCTTTCCTCGAAATTTTTAAAACTATCAAATGATGCAGAGGCTGGACTAAACAGGATAGTATTATTGTAGCGTTTATTTTTATGAATATTCTTAAAAATTGCTGATACTGCAAGATTTAAATTTTTAAATCTTTTAAACTCTGCCTTTTCCTTTAAATCTTTTGAGAATTTTTTAAAGTTTTTACCAAAAACATAAATCTTAATATTTTTAAAATATTTTTTTGATAGCAATATTTTATCATCTTTTTTTGGAATACCGCCAATTAACCAATGAATATTTTTATACATTTCTAATAATTCTTTTGAAGAGGAGTAACTTGTTGATTTAGAGTCATTAATTATGATTAATCTATTTTTGTTATAGATAATTTTCTGCCTATAATTCAATCCTTTAAATTTATTAACGCTCTTAAATAATTTATTTGATTTTATATTAAACTTTTTTACCATTTCTAAAACAAATGAAAGATTTGCTTGATTTGATTTCGAAAAAAAATATTTGTTTCTAATTTTTTTTAAAATAAGATTGTTTAACTTTGTATCTACATTTACCAGATTTAACTTAGGCTTTTTTATTTTAATTCTTTTTTGAATTAGATGATCATTTTTATTTACAAATCCAATTGCTCCTCTTTTTTGATTATTAAAAATTTTAAATTTTGCCTCTATATAACTTTTTAGGTTACCATGTCTCTCTAAATGATCTGGCGCAATATTAAGAATAGCGGCAAATGTTGTTGAAAAAATTTTACTATATTCTAATTGGTAGGATGAAGCCTCAATAACAAAAATTGTTTTTTTTGAAATCTTATTCATAGATAGTATTGGGTTACCAATATTCCCCACTAACCTTACGTCTTTTTTTAGATCTTTTAAGATATCATACAAAAGTTTACATGTAGTGGACTTTCCGTTTGTGCCGGTTATTGTAAAAGAGACATTTCTGTAAAATGAGTAAAATACATCTAGATCTGTATAGATATTCTTATGTTTTTTTTTAAGTAAATTTTTCAGTTTACATTTTTTTATATCTATTCCTGGACTTAATATAATTAAATCAAATTTAGTTTTTAATAATTCTTTAAAATTAAGAGTTTTTTTTTTAATCGACTTATTTATTTTAAGACTCGGGTTATCATCAAATAAATATACATCATTTTTATTTCTTAAAAAAAAGAATGATGAAAGGCCACTTTTCCCTAATCCATAAATTAAAATTTTTTTGTTGGAAAAAATTTGTGAATTGTCATCCATTATCTTAATTTTAATGTAGCAAGTCCTATCATTGCTAAAATAATGGAA
Organism: uncultured Pelagibacteraceae bacterium; assembly: GCA_902527485.1. GTDB lineage: Bacteria > Pseudomonadota > Alphaproteobacteria > Pelagibacterales > Pelagibacteraceae > Pelagibacter. Next base: position 11,380 of record CABZPB010000014.1, on the reverse strand, counting down.
ATTATCCAAAATCTAATTACAACTGTTGACTCAGGCCAACCTTTCTTCTCAAAATGATGATGGATAGGTGCCATTTTAAAAACTCTTTTTCCAGTAATTTTAAATGATATTACTTGAACAATCACCGAAACAGCTTCAAGAACAAATAAACCACCGGTAATTGCTAAAACTATTTCATGTTTTGTTATTATACCAATTGCTCCTAAGGAGCCACCTAAAGATAAAGAGCCAGTATCTCCCATAAAAATTTTGGCAGGAGGAGCGTTGAACCATAAAAAGCCTAAACAAGAGCCTATGATTGCTCCACAAAAAATTGAGACTTCCCCAGTTCCCTCTATGTAGGGAATTTGTAGATAATTTGAGAATACAATGTTGCCTGTAACATAACTTATAAATGCAAAAGAAGCTGCTACAAGTATTACTGGCACTGTAGCTAAACCGTCTAATCCATCAGTAAGATTTACTGCATTTGATGAACCGATAATTACAAATATTGAAAAAGGTATAAAAAACCATCCAAGATTAATAATAAGGTTTTTAAAAAAAGGAAAGTATAGATTTGTTAAATCTTGATAATCGTTAAAGTAAGCATAAAAACTTACACCAATTATAGCTAGTACTATTTGAAAAGTGAATTTTAACTTTGATGAGATACCTGAAGAATTACTATACTTTATTTTTTTATAATCATCGAATGCACCAAGTAGACCAAAAGAGATTGCAATATAAATACAAAATAAAACATTTGAATTTGACAAATCAGCCCAAAATAATACTGATATTAACAAACCAAACAGAATAATTACACCACCCATAGTCGGAGTTCCAATTTTTTTTATTATATGATCTTCTGGACCATCATTACGGATAGGATTTAAAATTTTTTGCTTTGAAAAAAATTTTATAAAAGATCCTCCTATAATTAAAACAATAATCAATGAAGTAAAAAAAGATAAACCAGTCCTAAATGTTAGGTATTTAAATACATTCAAAAAACTAAAAGTATCAACAAAATTGAGTAAAAATTGATAAAGCATTTAATTTAACCCCTTTAAGTTATTCACCATTCTATTGAAACCTGTCGCATTTGAGGCTTTAATCATTAAATAATCATAATTATTTAAATCTTTCTTAATTAATTCAAATATTTCAAATTTATTTACTAAAATTCTTCCCTTTTTAACTTCCATAATATTATTAAATATTTCTCTTACCATTTTTCCCATAACAAATACTTTATCAATGTTTGTCTTATTAATTAAAGGAGCTATTGATTGGTGAAGTTTTCTTGAATGTGTCCCAAGTTCCATCATATCTCCAAGCAAAAGATATTTACGAAATTTTTTTGTGTCAATTTTATCATAATTCTTTAAAGCTGATTTTAAAGATAAGGGATTAGAATTATAACTTTCATCAATTAAATTAATTTTTTTATTACCGACCTTAATGATAGAATGATCTCCTCTTCCTGCTGGACTTCTGAAATCTAAGAAAATTTTTTCATTTAATTTAAGTACATTTTTGTAAATACTTATTACACTTAAAGCACCTAAAATATTATAAACATTATTTTGAAAATTATTAGATATTATAAAATATTTTAACTTTTCATTAACTTTAATTTTAAATACTTTTTTAAATTTTTTTATATTTAATAACTTAACATTTGCTTTTTTACTTTTAATCCCAAAAGAAATCACATTAATATTGTTATTTTTAGCAATCTTTTTATGTAATTTGAAAAAATTATCATCTGCATTCAAGACAACGAAACCATTGGGTAATATATTTTTAATTATCTCTGCTTTAGCTAAAGCAATTTGTTTGATATTTTTGAAATTTTTTGCATGTGCATAGTTGATATTAGTTATCAAGCCAACATTCGGTTTTATAATATTTGTTAAATTATCTATCTCACCTTTTCTATCCATACCAGCCTCCAAAATTCCAAATTCGTTACTATGTTTTAAATTAAGCAAACTTAACGGTACTCCAAATTTATTATTATATGATTTTGGAGAAGTACTAACACTAGAAACCTTTCTTAACACTTTACCTAATAATTCTTTGAGAGTAGTTTTCCCGCAACTTCCTGTAATAGCTATTATTTTTGTATCGATATTTTTTCTAAATATTTTTGAAATTTCATTCATGAATTTTAACGAATTTCTTACTTTAATCTGACGCTTACTATCAAATTTATTTTGAATTTTATTTACTACAGCTAGTGATGCTTTATTTTTAAATGCTTCTGCAATGAATTTATTTCCATCATTTTTCTTTCCTTTTATAGCAAAAAAAATATCATTCTTTTTTACTTCTTTTGAATTGATTCTTACCTTATCAATTTTTTTTAAAGGAAATTGTTTCCTAATTTTAGATACTTCTTTAATAATATTTATCTTTAAGTTTTTTGATAAAGTTTTATTCTTAAGATTAATACGATCTAAAATGATTTTTTTATCCGAAAAGTAAATTTTTTTTTTACCAAAATCTTGTATTTGTTCATGACCTTTTCCAGTAACTATCAAAATGTCTCCTGTGTTTAAATTTTTGATTGCTTCAGATATGGCTTGTTTTCTATTTGGAATTTCTTTTATCAAAGTTTTTTGAATCCCCTTTTTAATATCTTCTCTAATTTTTTTAGGATCTTCAAATCTAGGATTATCATCAGTTAAATAAATTTCGTTAGAGTAATCACTAGCAATTTTTCCCATTTTCAATCTTTTATTTTGATCTCTATTTCCACCACAACCAAAAAGTAAGATTATTTTTTTATTTGGAAATTGTTCTTTAAGATTTGAGAGACATATTCTTAGCGCATCTGGCGTATGTGCATAATCAAGTATTACCTTAGACTTATTTCTAATTTTACCTATTTTTTCAAATCTTCCCTCTATTGGTTTAAGTTTTGATAAAACATTTAAAATCTTAATTAAACTTAAATTGCTATTTTTTGCTGCAATAATTGCCATTAAAATGTTCTTTAATTGTATTTTTCCAATAAGATTTAAATTTATTTCTCTTGTTAAATTATTTTGATTTATCTTTAATATTTGTTTCTCACCCTTAAAACTATGAGATAAAATTTGAAATTGACTCTTTCTGTTACTTAAAGTCTGCAATCTCAGTTTTTTAGAAATTGCAATTTTTTTTATTCTTTTAAATTCTGGTATTGTTTCATCTGCTATTACATTCCCTTTTTTTCTTATCAAATTTTTAAATAAGTACTGTTTTGCTTTAAAATATTCTTTAAAATTTTTATGATAATCTAGATGATCTTGAGATAAATTTGTGAAAATACCTGATGAAAACTTTAAACCATCTAACCTATGCTGACTGAGACCATGGCTGGAAGCTTCCATAATTACATTGTTAATTTTTTTTGACTTTAATCCAGATAATATTTGTCCCAATCGAATCGGGTTTATTGTTGTATTTGCAGAATTAAGTCTAATATTTTTTGATTTGATACCTAAGGTTCCAATTGAGGCGACTTTTATTTTATTAAGTTTTAATAGTTGAAAATAAAAATCTGAAACAGATGATTTACCATTTGTACCAGTTACAGCAATTAAATTATTTGGTTTATTTCTATAAATTTTAAAAGCGATTTCTGCTAAAAGTTTTCTAATATTTTTAGTACGAATGAATAAAATATTCTTTTGAAAATTTGTAATTCTTTTCTCGCTAATAATAATTTTAGAACCTTTTTTTATTGCAGTAGAAATAAATTTATTTCCATCAAAACGGTTTCCTTTTATAGCAAAAAAAATATTATCTTTTTTAATATCTTTTGTATTGAATGAAATTCCTGAGAAAAAAATTTTTTTTTTACTATTATCTATTTTGGTAAAATAATTGCCTAATAACATTATTAATAAACTTCCGAGTATTTTGTGGCTAAAATAGGCCCAATCTTCTCTATAATTTGACCAACAACTTCAACTGAAGTCCAGCCCGCAGTATTAAAGGGAGTTCCTTTGTATTTTATTCCTGATCCATCTCTATAATTATAAACATATTCACTATTTGTTTTAGGCTCATCCAACATTACAACAAGACAATACTTAGGATTTGAGGCAGGAAATACAGATGCAAAAGTATTAATTTTTTTTTGAGAGTATCCACCTTCCAAAATTTTTTGAGCAGTACCAGTTTTTCCCGCAACCTCATAACCTTCTACGTTAGCTAATGTTGCAGTTCCTTCCTCTGTGGTTACAATTTTTCTTAATATTGCGACAAGATTTTTTGAAACATTATCCTCTAAAATTCTATCACCTTTGGTATATTTTTCTTTTTTAATAAGAGTAGGATTAATTTTAAATCCTCCATTAGCGATAGTGGAGTAAGCACTTGTTAATTGTAAAATTGTAGTTGTAATTCCATGTCCATATGAGGTAGTTGCAAGCTTACATTTACCCCAATTAAAAGATATTGGTTTACCCATTTCCTCTATATCAAATTTTATGGAGTTAATTAAGTCGAGATCATTTAAAAATTTTTTATATTTTTCAATCCCAATTGCTTGGCCGATTCTTACTGAGCCTATGTTGCCTGAGCGGATAAGTATTTCTTCAGCAGTTAAGTTGGAAGGAATTTTTTTGTCATATTCACTTATTTTATTTTTTCCACAAGTAATAGTTTTTTCTAAATTTTTAAATTCAGTATTTGTCTCTATTATCTTCTCATTTAAGGCTGCTGCCAATGTAAAAGTTTTAAAAACAGAACCTAATTCATAAACACCTTTAGTTGCTCTATTGATATAATTCACATCTGTAATATTTTGTCTCCGGTTTAGATCAAAATCAGGCAATGAAATAATTGATAATACCTCACCATTATTAACATCCATCAAAATTGAGGCACTTCCCTTTGCTTTAAATATTTTATTAAATCTTATTAACTCTTCTCTTATTAAAAACTGAATATCTTTATCGAGAGTAAGTTGAACAGATTTTTTGTTTTTCTTTAAATCTGAATCTAATGATTTCTCTAACCCAGAAATTCCTAGGTTATCATCATCAATTTGTCCAATTATATGACTAAATAAATTTTTTTGAGGATAAACTCTTGTAAGATTTTCATGTGGTTTTATTGATTTATCACCCAACATCATAATTTTCTCGTAATTCTCCTCTGAAATTTTTTTTTCAAACCAAAAAAATTTGTTTTTTGAAAGTTTGTAGTTGATTAATTCAAAATCTTTATTTGGAAAAATATATTTTAGATTTAATGATAATCTTTTTTTATCTATCGCTTCAATTGGATTTATTCCAATGTCGATAGAATTTACAGTTTTGGCTAAAAAATGATTGTTTCGGTCTAAGATATTTGCTCTCTGAATTTTGTTAAAAGAGCCATAATTCTTTGAGATATTGGAATTTAAATCTCTAGATCCAAGATGAGTAAGATGAATACAATAAATTACAAAGATAAGAAAAAAAAGAAAAAAAATAAATGCAACTCTATTAAATCTAATATCAAAGTTTTTTTTGTCGCTTTTGAATTCTAATTTTTCTTTGTTTTCTTGGAGAATAAACCTCATATTATTAATTTTCGCTATCTATAATTTTAAAATCGTTTGTAAGAATTTTTTCTCTAGTGAAGTCAATTATTTTAATTTCATTTATACTCTTTTGGGTCAACTTATTTTCAAAATAAAGATTTTGATAATTAATCAGTTTTTCTGGAGAAGTTAAATAATCAAATTCAAGTTTCACATTATCTAATTCTAAATTTAAATCTGATATATTCTCTTTTAAACTAAACAATTCTTCGTCAATTTTCTTAGTAGAATTTTTTATAAAAGAGGTAATTACAACAAGTGAAAAAATTAAACTAATAGTCAGAATTTTTTTCATAAGTTAAGTCCAAGATTTTCAATTTCTATTAAATCTTTAAATTTGTCTAAAATATCGGTTTTAAAATCATAGAAATTTTCCTTCTTTATTAAGCACCTTAATTTTGCAGACCTAGAAGGAGGGTTTTCTTTTAGTTCCAGATTTGATGGCACTATTGGCTTTTTTTGATGTAATTTAAACAAGATTTCTTCGTGTATTTCCTCAGGTTGATATCTAGATACACTTTTGTGTTCTGAGAGACTTCTAAAGAAATATTTTACAATTTTATCTTCTAAGGAATGAAAAGTAACAATAACCAAAAAACCATCTTTTTTTAAGACTTTAGCTGCATGGATCATTCCATGAATTAACTCACTTATTTCTTTGTTAACAAAAATTCTTAATGCCTGAAAAACTTTAGTTGCAGAGTGAATTTTTTTATTATTTCCTTTTTTTGATTTTTCAATAATTTTCACTAAATGGGGGGTATCTATTTCTTTTAATAATCTTTCTTTAAGAATATTCTTAGCGATTAGTTTTGCATCTCTTTCATCACCAAAAAATTTGAATATTTTAATAAGGCTTTTTCCGTCTAATTTATTTATTGCCTCTTTAGCTGAAAATTCATTTAAACCCATCCTCATATCTAATGATCCACGAGAATTAAAGGATAATCCTTTTTTTGGATCTTTAATTTGTGTAAATGAATAACCTAAATCAAATAATATACCTTTAACATTTTCATTTTTAAGTTTTAAATTTCCTAATTTACCAAAATTTAAATTCTTAAATATAAATCTGTCAGGAAACTCTTTTTTAATTTTTTTTGCGATTTTTAAACTGTCGGAATCTCTGTCAATCCCAATTACTTTGTTGCTTTTGTTTTTTAGAATTTCTCGAGTGTACCCGCCTTGACCAAGAGTACAGTCAATAAATGTGCCACCATATTGAGGGGTAATAATGCTAATAATTTCTTTTAGCAGTACTGGATAATGTTTTGTTTTATCCTGTACTATGGTGGCTTCCATTTATTTTTACGAAGATCATTAATTTTTTTGTCTTCTTAAAAATGCTGGTATCTCTAAATCGTCATCCTGATCTTCATTTTCTTGTGATAACAAATTTTCTGTGGAAGACGTTTCATTTTCAGAACTAAATAAGTCTGGAGCATCACTATCAACTCCAAATTCTTTTAAATCATTTTTTATCTCATCTTCTTGAGTTGATTCTACTAGAGCCTCATGAGTGAAAGAGCTTTCCTCATCTTCGTTAGTGTTTTCAACTAAACTTTCAACTTCTTGATTTTTTAATAATTCCTCATGATATTGATCATTAATTTGATTAATATTATCGTTTACAAAAGTTTCACTTACATTTTCACTCGTTATTTCATTATCTAATTTCAATGCGTTAGCACCTCTTGAAATTGGCGTGCTTGTTGAAAAATTAAAAGAGGTGTTAGATCCTAAATTTGAAAAATCAGAGTATCCAGGATTTCTATTTTGGATCCTATGTACCATGTTAATTACTGATTTTGTTTCAGGTTGTTGTCCATCTAAAGCCGTTGCAACAATTGATACTCTAATTTTACCTTCAAGAGATGGGTCAGTTATTGCTCCTATAATTACCTCTGCATCAGCTTCAACTTCAGATCTTATTTTGTTGACCACTTCATCAACTTCGAATAACTTAAGATCTTTACCACCTGTAATATTGACAAGTAAACCTTTTGCACCTTTTAGAGTATAGTCATCAATCAAAGGATTACTGATAGCCATCTCAGTAGCTTTCATAGATCTACTTTCACCCTCGGCTTCTCCTGTTCCCATCATAGCTTTACCCATTGATGCCATAACTGTTTCAACATCAGCAAAATCTAGATTAATAATCCCAGGTCTTACCATTAGATCTGTCACACTTTGAACCCCATGCATTAAAACATTATTTGATAAATTAAATGACTCCTCAAAAGTTGTTTGCTCATTTGCTATTTTAAATAAATTTTGGTTTGGAATTACAATAATAGTATCCACATGTTTTCTTAATTCTTCAAGACCAATCTGAGCTCTTCTCATTCTTGATGGGCCTTCATATAAAAATGGTAATGTCACTACTCCAACAGTTAAAATATTTAATTCTTTTGCAGCTCTAGCAATTACATGAGCAGCACCAGTTCCTGTTCCACCACCCATTCCAGCAGCTATAAAAACCATATTTGCACCTTGTAAAACATTAACAATATCATTTAAAGATTCATCAGCCGCAGCTTGACCAATATCAATTTTTGCACCCGCGCCAAGACCCTTAGTTAAATTTAAACCAATTTGAATTTTTGATTTTGCTTTGCTATGTTTTAAGTCTTGCGCGTCAGTATTAACAGCAATGAATTCAACACCTTGCATCCCATTTTCAATCATTTCATTTATTGCGTTTCCACCTGCTCCACCCACTCCCATTACCAAAAGTCTTGGTTGCAACTCTTTAATCTCCGGAGTTTTAAAGTTAATCGTCATTTTGTTATCCCCCTCTTTTTTTTATTTATTTAGTTGATTCTCCCATTTAAGACTTGCACGATTTAAATTTGCTTTTTTTCTTGCAGTGGCCTTAAATTTTTCAAAAATTGTTGGTTCCCATATCTGAAAAGTCTTGCCTTGACCGACAAACACCATACTATTTTTAATTTTAGCATGTTTTAGTAATTTTGGTGTAAGTGCAATTCTTCCTTCACTGTCAAACTGCAAATTTATACTTTCTGATAATATTGATGTAGCAAAAAAGTCTCTTTTTTCTTCAAATGGATTTAAAGTGTCTATTGAATTTGAAATTTTTTCGATTCTATCTTGGGGCCATGCCTCTATTGATTGATTGTTAAATGATGAATAACAAACTATCCCATTGTATCCTAAATTAGATAAATAAGATCTAAAACTCGCTGGCACCGACACCCTTCCTTTTTTGTCCATTCTGTTTTCGTAGGTTGATAAAAACATAAAACATAATTTCTTTTATTCCCTTAAAATGGGAATATGTGGGATATTATGGGTTTTTAAGCAAGGTGTCAATACATACAATTTATGGTTTAAATAAGCAAATTCGTATATTTATTTCGAAGATTGTTGATAGGTTAAATTTAGAAAAGTTTGCCAGATAAACTATAAGCCGGGTTCTGTCTTTTAAACCTATCATTTCTCTAGGTTTGAAATCACTTCCAAACTCAAGCGACTAACCCAGGTGACTAGCCAAGGATGGCTTTTAGTTTTTTTTCAATGTCACCTCTACTTAGTCTTGCTCCCAGTGGGGTTTTCCAGCGTTCATTGTTACCAATAGAACCGGTGTGCTCTTACCACACCTTTTCACCCTTGCCATGTTATGGCGGTTTATTTTCTGTGGCACTATCCCTAGGGTTGCCCCCGCCAGGTATTACCTGGCACTGTATCCTTGCGGAGCCCGGACTTTCCTCTTTAATTGCTTAAAGCGATAAGTCGTTTATCTGGCTAGAACAATTTATTACTAAATTAAATTTTATCAACAATAATTAGTTAAGACTTTATCAAATTTTTACTCAGAATTAAGCATTCCTGGTCAGAAATCCCATTAATTAATCTTTGACGAAATCTTCGCTGGAAAGCTTTAATTAAAAGTCTTTTTTTAGAAATAGAGCTTTTTGATTGAACTTTTATATAGCCAATCTTGTGTAGATTGATAAAAAAATTTTTTTCCTCTAAAAAATTAATTTTTTTGAGCCTATATCTGATAAGTTCTTCTTCATTTAATTGATGCCAATGTGCAAGTTTAACTTTTGCTAGTTCTTTCCAGGGGAATTTTTCACCTGGATCTTTTTTACGAGTAGGAGCAATATCTGAATGTCCTAAAATATTCTTACAATTTATTCTGTATCTTTTCGTTAAAAACCTTAAGAGTTTTTTAACTGAATTCATTTGCTTATTAGAGTATTTCTCATATAAGTTTTCATGACCAGAATTTTGTATTTCAATACCAATTGAATAACGATTTAGAGATTGAATATTTTTCCAATTTGATTTTCCTGCATGCCAAGTTTCATAAAGATCTGGAACTAAATTAATTATTTTTCCATTTTTTTTAATGAAGTAATGAGCGCTAACTTTTGACTTATAATCGGTTAATCTATTTAAAGCTGACAACTCGTTTTTCATTCCTGTATAATGGATAATTATATATTTGATGTTTTTTTTTTGTCTTTTAGGCGTATTAAAATTTGGAGAATAATTTTGTGTTATTTTAAGCCACATTTAAGCTACAATTTTGATTAATTCTTATTTTAATTTGTTTCTCATTGTAATATACAGGTTTAGTTATGTGTAAGAAAATTATAGTTATAATAATTACAACTTTTGCGTTAGTCTCAAATGTTAATGCCGGTTCTGATGGTGAATTAATTTTAAAAAAAAATGAACCATCCGACATAAAAGATTGTTCAGAAACTTTTAACAAGGCTTCCTTTGCACTTAATCAAGGTTTAGATAAAGTTATCTTTAAACCCGTAGCAAGTGTTTATAGATTAATGCCCTCCCCAATAAAAACTGGAGTAAGTAATTCATTAAATAATCTTGGTAATCTAGTAACAATTCCAAATAATCTTTTACAAGGAGAGTTTGCCTTAGCAGGAATAAATTCTGGAAGATTTGTAATAAATACGACAGTTGGAATTTTAGGTTTATTTGATGCTGCATCATATTTAGGATTTGAAGAATACACAAAAGAAGATTATGGACAAAGTCTTGCGGTGCATGGTGTAGGGCCAGGATGCTATTTGGTGCTACCAGTATTAGGACCTAGTACTGCTAGAGATACTGTTGCTTCATTAGCTAATTTTTTCGGAGGCGATGCTTGGTATAATGTAACTGTAAGAAATGACACTCAATACTTTAGGGATGTAGATTATTATTCATCTAAAGTTACAAGTGGAGTTGATTTTAGGGCTAAAAACTTTGACTCCATTGAAAATCTTGAAAAAAATTCACTTGATTTTTATGCATCTGTAAAAAGTCTTTATTTACAAGATAGACAACAAAGAATTTTGAACAGTCAAAAAATTATTGAAACTCAAGATGATAGTGATTGGGAAGAAATAGAAACACAATAATTTCATTACAAAATGATGAAAAAAAAATTGTTAGTATTTTTAATTGTTTTTTTTTCGATACTATCCAATTCATTTTCTATAGAACCTGACATTTTTGTACAATCTACTGTAAACAGGGCATCTAAACTACTAGGAGAAGACATTTCAAAAGATGAAAAGATTAAGAAATTAAAGGTAATCGCAAAAGAGACTGTGGATATCAGAGGTATTGGATTTTATACACTTGGAAAGAAAAGAAAATCTTTAAACGAACAAGAAAAAAAAAGGTATGCTGAATTATTTGAGGGATATTTTTTAAAAAGTTTTTCAAGCAGATTAGCAGAATATACTAATCCAGAAATTGATGTCCAAAGTAAAGAAGAGCTCAACGAAAATTACACCATCGTAAATAGTATTTTAAAAGCTACTAATG
>CABZPB010000013.1 GCA_902527485.1 uncultured Pelagibacteraceae bacterium | reverse complement strand
TTCAGCTATAGCTGCATGTTGGGGTGTTATCTTAGTTGGAACTTTTATTACTTTTAAATAAGTAATATTTTAAGTTTTTTTATATTAAATGGACGTTTTTTTACCTATAGCTCAAGTATTTATTAATCCAGTTGAAATACTTTTGTTAAGCGCCATTGTTGGTGTTCTTTCAGGTTTGTTTGGAGTAGGAGGTGGTTTTTTAATGACACCTTTCTTAATCTTTATGGGTGTCCCCCCAGCTTATGCAGTTGCTAACGAGGCTAACAACATTTTGGCGACCTCTGTATCTGGATCTACCACCCATTGGTTAAAAAATACCTTAGATTATAAAATGGGATTGATGATTGTAATTGGTGGAACAATAGGAACTATTTTGGGTATTTTTACTTTCACTTATTTTCAAGATATTGGAAAAATAGATACAGTTATTTCTTTAGCCTATATGTATATTCTTGCAATAATAGGAACCTTGATGTTGGTAGAAAGTTTAGGTGAAATTGATAAAGCCAAAAAAAATATTGTAGAGAAGAAAAAATTACATGTGCATTATTGGATTCATGGTCTTCCATTCAGAATGAGATTTCCAAAATCTAAATTGTATGAAAGTATATTTACACCAATCATAATTGGATTAATTGTTGGCTTTATTGCAGCTATAATGGGGATCGGTGGTGCGTTTATTCTAGTACCTGCAATGATTTACATTATTAAGATGCCAACAAAATTAGTACCGGGAACTTCTTTGTTTGTAACAATTTTTGTTAGTGTAATAGTTACATTTCTTCACTCAATTAACTATGGTTCAATTGATCTAATGTTAGTCTTAATGTTGATTGTAGGATCAATAGTTGGAGTTCAAATAGGTCAAAAACTTGGTGAACAGATTGATAGCTCAGGATTAAAAGCTTTATTAGCAATTTTATTATTAATTGTTGGGATAGTGATAGCTTATGATACTTTTTTCACTGAAGAGATACAGAAGAGAACAATGTCTGCTGGATCAGCAGATTTAAACTTTTTTTCTAAATTTATTAAAGGGTTTTCAGAAGATATGCCATTCTTTTATGGATTGTTTTCTATTCTGTTTGCTGTTTTTTTGGGGATTGCTGCTGCATTTATTAGAAGGTCAATTTCAAAGTTTAGAGAAAAATATTTCAATAAAACAGTAAAACAACTTAAGTAAAAAATTTTATGTACATTTCAATTGTAATAATGCTAACAATTCCTACGGTAAACATTGCAACAAATCCCACAACAAATGGTTCGTGACCCATATTTTTAATATCCTTTAAGTTTGTTGATAAACCTATGGCAGCCATTGCCATAGTTAAGAAAACTTTAGAAACAGCTTTAATAAAATTTATTATCTCAATCCAATTTTTACCGCCGTCACCCAAGAAAGTATTATCTCCAATATTTCTTAATACTATCATTCCTATAAAACCTAAAACGAAAAAGGGAAATATGCTTAAAAAAGAATAACCCTTCTTCTTTGTCTGGCCTCTATTATAAAGAATAGCAAATAGTGGTATCATTATTATCAAAAAAGTATTTCTTATGAGCTTTGTCACAGTTGCAATGTTTAATGTTTCAGGGCTGTTAAATTGTTGATCATAGATAAGTCCAGCTGCAGCAACTTGAGAGGTCTCATGAATAGCAGTTCCTAAAAAAAGGCCTGCAAATAAAGAATTTCCATCAAAATAAAAATTTGCAAAGTAGGGATATAGAAACATTGATAATATTCCAAATAAAGTAATATTCGCAATAGCATAGGAAATCTCATTTTTATTAGCCTTGATCACTGGTGCTGTAGCCATTATTGCAGTAGTTCCACAAACAGTGCTACCTATTGATATTAGATAAGCCATTCTTGTCGGTATTTTAAGTTTTTTTACTAATAACTTAATAGTGATTAAGACAATAATTATACAAATTAATATTAATGGAATTGCAATTTTTCCAAAATCTAAAAATTCAAAAGGCTTTAATTGTATTCCTAGACAAATAATTCCAAATTTTAATACGTAGTCTCTACTAAAATCCAAACCCTTTTGAAAACTGTCTCTGATTTTGAAAAAATTACCAAAAAAAATTCCTAATAAAATTGCGATCATCGCTGTGGATATTGGACTTTTACTATAGCCTAAAAGCTCAATTCCAATAATATTATTGAAACCTTGAGAGAGAGAATAAAGAATAAATGCAAGGATTATACCTGGCACTACCACCAAGTATTTTTTGTATACCATTTTGAATAAAATAATTATGCGCTTCTATAAAGTTTAGTCATGACAAACTCTTTATGACCTAAAGCTTCAGCACAGGTTAATCTTCCGTTAGCAACTCTTAAAGTTGTTTCAATAAGTTTATCTCCTGCCTCTGATAAATTCATTTCTCTTGAAAGAATTTTTGAAACATCACAATCTACATGTTCACTCATACTTTTTGCAGTTAACGGGTTTGCTGTTAACTTTACAACAGGCTCTATTGGGTTTCCCACAATATTGCCTTGACCAGTTGGAAATAAATGGATATTAAATCCTGCCGCTGCTTGAAGAGTTACACATTCAGCTGCTGCAGAGGAAGTGTCCATAAAATACAATCCTTTACCTTTTTTAGGTTCTTCCGCTGGTTCTAAAACGTCTACAAATTTACAATTTCCAATTTTTTGAAAATTTCCAAAAGCTTTTTCCTCTATAGTTGTTAATCCTCCAGCAATGTTTCCTGCTGTTGGTTGACTTTCTGAAAGATCATCTGTTGCTTCTTTTAAAATAAAATCATTATATGCACTCCAGGTTTTCATAAATTTATCAGATGCCTCTTTTGTAGCTCCTCGTGTTGCACAAACTTTTTCTGCCCCAGTAAGTTCTGATGTTTCGCCAAAACATAAGTGTACACCTAGTGGCTCTAGTTTATCCATTAAGTTTCCAACTGTTGGATTAGATGCTAAACCTGACGTAGTATCAGACTCGCCACATTTTACTGAAATCCATAAGTCACTTATTGGACATTCTTCCCTTTGTTTTTCAGAAGCCCACATCACAAATTCTTGAGCTTTCTTAGAAGCTTTCATTACTGTTCCAATATCTCCTGTTCGTTCAATATGAAAACCCTCGACTGGCTTGCCAGTTTTTGCAATTCCATCAACAATTTTTTTTGTCCACTTTGGCTCTATTCCAATTACAATAACTGCAGCAACATTTGGGTTACTTCCAGTTCCAATCATTGTTCTAAAATGTAATTCTAAATCTGCCCCAAATTGCAGTCGTCCGTAAGAGTGAGGTAAAGCGATTGTGCCTTTTATATTATTAGAAACTGCTTCTGCACAAGCATTTGAGATATCATCTACTGGAAGAATTATTACGTGATTTCTTGTTCCAGATCTTCCATTTTCTCTTTTATACCCTAAAAAACTTTTTGGAATTTCCATTAATTACCACTTTTTTGTTTTTACATTATGAACGTGGACGTGTTCACCTTTTTTGATCGATTTGACAACTTTACCAATATCATGTCCATATTTAAGAATCGTGTCACCCTCATTTAGATCATTCATTGCTATTTTGTGTCCTAAAGGAATTTCATCCTTTGATTGAATACTTGTTGAGCTATCATTCTCCATAATCCAGCAGGTACACTCTTGTTTTGGGGTAATTTTTTCAATTACTACAACACCAACATTGTCTTTTTGGTCATGAATTATAATTTCAGTAGCCATATCGTGTCGAATTGTTTATTTGAAATTTTCAAAATCTTATATATTAATCGCAAAAATTAACAATAAAATTTATATATATTATTAAAGACGCTGATTTAGAAAGATAAACCATGACTAAAATGACAACAGAGGAAGCTTTTGTAAAAGTCTTACAAATGCATGGCATTGAACATGCTTTTGGAATTATTGGATCAGCGTTTATGCCAATCTCAGATATTTTTCCTGATGCAGGTATAACTTTTTGGGATGTTGCTCATGAGACAAACGGTGGATTAATTGCTGATGGCTATACAAGATCTACAGGAAAAATGTCCATGGTCATTGCACAAAATGGACCTGGTATTACTGGTTTAGTAACACCAATCAAAACAGCTTACTGGAACCATACTCCATTATTATTAGTTACACCACAAGCTGCAAATAAAACTATGGGTCAAGGTGGTTTTCAAGAAGTTGAGCAAATGAATTTATTCAAAGACATGGTTTGTTATCAAGAGGAAGTAAGAGATCCATCAAGAATGGCAGAAGTTCTTAACAGAGTAATTGAAAAAGCAATTAGAGGTTCCGCACCAGCTCAAATAAACGTTCCAAGAGATTATTGGACACAGGTTATTGATATCGAATTACCTCCAATAGTAAGATTAGAAAGACAAGGTGGAGGGGCTGAGGCAATTAATGAAGCTGCCAAGCTTTTATCAAATGCAAAGTTTCCAGTAATTTTATCAGGTGCAGGAGTTGTTATCGGTGGTGCTATTGAAGAAACAAAAAAACTTGCTGAGAAACTAGACTCACCAGTTTGTTCTGGATATCAGCACAACGATAGTTTTCCAGGGAGCCATCCCTTAGCAGCAGGACCCTTAGGGTACAATGGATCAAAGGCTGCAATGGAACTAATTTCTAAGGCTGATGTAGTTTTAGCTTTAGGAACTAGATTGAATCCTTTTTCTACTTTACCAGGTTACGGTATAGATTACTGGCCAAAGAACGCAAACATAATTCAAGTTGATATTAATCCAGATAGAATTGGTTTAACTAAGAAAGTTACCGTAGGAATAAGTGGTGATGCAAAATTGGTTGCTCAACAAATTTTTGAAAAACTTTCCTCAAATGCTGGAGATACAGACAGACAAAAAAGAAAAGATTTAATTCATCAAACAAAATCTGCTTGGTTACAAAAATTATCAAGTTTAGATCATGAAGAAGATGACGATGGTACTGTTTGGAATAAGGAAGCAAGAGAAAGAGATAAAGATAGAATGTCGCCAAGACAGGCATGGAGAGCAATACAAGCAGGAATGCCAGATGATGTAATAATTTCGAGCGATATAGGAAATAATTGTGCAATTGGGAATGCTTACCCAACTTTTGAAAAAGGAAGAAAATATTTAGCTCCTGGTTTATTTGGACCGTGCGGTTATGGTTTTCCTTCAATACTAGGCGCAAAAATTGGTTGCCCCAATACACCAGTTATAGGCTTTGCAGGAGATGGTGCATTTGGAATTAGTATGAATGAAATGAGCTCATGCGCAAGAGACGAGTGGCCAGCAATTACTATGGTTATCTTTAGAAATTACCAGTGGGGCGCTGAAAAAAGAAATACTACTTTATGGTATGATAATAATTTTATAGGTACAGAATTAGACCCTAATCTAAGTTATTCAAAAGTTGCAGAAGCATGTGGTTTAAAAGGAGTTACAGTTAAAACTATGGAAGAAACTACTAAAGCAATAAAGCAATCTTGTGAGAATCAAAAAAAGGGTATTACAACTTTTATAGAAGTAATTCTAAACCAAGAGCTTGGTGAGCCATTCAGAAGAGATGCAATGAAAGCCCCAGTAAAAGTTGCTGGTATCAAAAAAGAGGACATGAAAAAGCAACCTTCTTTAACTTCTTAAATTAAATTTTAGGAAGGGGCGTTCTGTTGTCACGTTCCCAGACCTTTCTTCTATAAACCTTATCTAGCAACAAAATTGATATAATCTTATCTAGAAACTTTAGAAAATTAGGAATGACTCATGTGTAGTTTATGTGTAAGGATTTTCTTGTGAAAAAAATTTTAACAATAAGCCTTTTAAGTTTAATTTTTGCTTTAAACGCGCATAGTGAAAGTTATAGATATGGTTCACTGGGTTTAACCAAAAACGTTGCTGACAATCCGCATGATATTGGTGGGTTCACATACGGTGATGCAGACTCAGATGACGAAGGCTCGGTTATCTCGTATGGATTTGGAACTAGATCAGGCAACCTTGCTTTAGAAACAGAGTTTTCTTATTATGGAGAAGTTACTCAAAAATTAGAACGTAGAATAAGTGTTGATGTTACAACTTTTTCAATAATGGAAAATATTATGTACACATCTGAATTTGGTTCTAATGGATATATATTAGCCGGTCTTGGATTAGGCTTGGGTCATACAAATGTAGACACAAACTCTAGATTTAGTGGTGATCCATTTGACAAGGATAATGATAATACAGACTTTGCTCACCAAATAATTTTAGGTTATGGAATGGGAAACTATGAAATAGTTTTTAAACAATCTGAATTCGGTATAGTAAAGGGAGGAAGTGGAACAACACCAGCAGGTAGCGGATATAATCCCGATATGTTTGATAATAAAATCAAATCTATATCGTTAAGATATAAATTTTAGATAATAAGAATTATCTCATTCTAGTCGTCCTTTAGTCGTCAAAACTATTTAGAACTTTAAATTAATGTTGCTATGATTAGAGAAACACGAAATAGGAAGGGGCGTTCTGTTGCCAGATGCCCCTAAATAAAATTAGCTTTTAAATAATTCTAGAGCTTTATTAAGTAATTCCTCTGATTTTGCATGATCACCATCAGTGTGAGCTTTCATTCCAGCGTCACGAAGTTTTTGTGCTTCTGCGATTTTTGCATCAATGTTATTTGTCATCATTGGGCAAGATCCAGCAAATGCTGAACTTACAAACATTACAAACATGATTGATAATATAGTTTTTTTCATAATTGTCCTTTTGTTTAGTAGATTAATAATATTATTTTAAATTTTTAAAATTTAATGATTGTCACATGAGACGTGATTGTAATAAATTATTAGATTTTTAAATTTAAAGGGGGCGTTCTGTTGCCAGGTGCCCCCATACCCCAGTAAACTTAAATAACTTTAGACCGACTTCTTATGTGTCCCAGGACTTTTCCGCTATTTTTTCCTGACTTTACCAAATAACCACTTGTGCCATTGTCGTTGACACTTACGGTTTTTGCATTTCGAAACATAAGTTGATTTAGCCTTGCATTTTTTGAGCCTCGGCTAAACAAACTCAGTACTCTGTGCATTCTTTTCATACACTCTCCTTGTTAGTTTTCCAAAACTCGCTTTTAACCGATGCGATATCGGCCTCTTTTTCACCATGAGATATGGTTTAAAGAATCTACTTTAAAAATAAATGTTAAGCAATCGATTTTGTTATAAATCTAAGTTTGGTCTATTATTTTTGTTATTATATCTATCAATTTCTTTTTGAGTAATAGGTCTAAACAATACCCATACAACAACAACCAACAAAACCAAAAGTATAAATGTTTTCACTTTTTATCTAATTATAGTTTTTACAGTTCCTAATTTATCTATCTTACCTGTATAAAGGCCTTTACCAATTGGAACAACCCCAACAGTAGATCCCGTAAATACATAAAAATTTTTATTTAAATTTAATTTATCTTTTTTAATTTTATTTAAAACAAATCTTAATGAATTTAATGGATTAATAAAAACTGCACTAGTATTGCCATTTATATTTTGTTTGGTTTTTTTGTTTGAAATATTAGTTTTTAAATTTCCAATATTTATTTTTTTATACTTTTTCTTTTGACCGATTAAAAACTTAACATTAGCTCCAAAATCACTACTTAAATCTCCAAATGAAGTAATTCCCTTTTTTCTTTGCCTATAACCCACAATTTCAATACAAGGAGCCATATGTGATATAAATTTTGAGATATTCTTCATTGTTATTACTCCTTTAGAATTAAAAAAAGATTTTTTTATTAAATAACAAACCTCCAATTCAATTCCAAAAGTAGTTTTGTTAATCTTTACATTTCTACCACTTTTTAAAAAATTATCTTTATAAACCGAGGCATAAAATGGTTCTTTCTCTTTTAATTTTTTCATTACTGGAATTCCAGTTCCACCAGCTTTGTAACCTATGATTGGTTTTTTTACTTTACTTTCACAAAGCATTCTAAATTTATTGGCTTCAGTAAGTTTTTTTGTAAACTTTCTAGGTAATGGTGCAATAATCTTGTTTTTAAGAAAAGCTTTAACCAATTTATTCGAAGTTTTTTCTATAAGCGTATTCACAATATTTTATTATATATATTTATTAAATTATATTTTATGATCCAAGATTTATCAAACTAAAACCAGCAATAAAAAAAACTATTAACCAAACTAGACCTTTTAGTAAAAAAAAAGTAAATCCTCCAACAAGAATATATTTATACCATTTACTTTTTGATAATAATTTTTTAAGGTTATTAATCATTTAATTAAACTTATTTAATTTAGCAATGACATTGGATCGAGCCTAGTTTGAAACCAATTTACCCTAAAATCTAGGTGCGGACCAGTAGATCTACCCGTAGATCCAACTGTTCCAATAATATCTCCTTGATTTATTTGGTCACCAACAGATACCATGACACTTTCAAGATGAGAATAAATTGTGGAAATACCATGTCCATGATCCATAATAATTGTGCCACCAGTATAATATAGATCATCTTCTGCCATTGTTACTACACCAGAAGCTGATGACTTGATCATTGTTCCTTTTTTTGCAGCAATATCAATTCCATAGTGGGGCCATTTTGGTTTACCATTTAAAATTCTCTGGCTTCCATAAACTCCGCTTATTATTCCTTGTACAGGCATAACGAATTGATTTTTAAAGAAGGGTAAATCAGAGTTTATTGCTCTTGCCTTTCCAATTCTATTATTTTCCTCTTTAATTCTTTTGTAAACTGACTCAGGGGGTGTGACCTTACTTTCCTCTAAGCCATCTATTCTTTGAATATTATATTTTCTTTTAAGAACTTTTTTTATTATTTTCTCACTTTTTCCATTTGTGATTTTAGTGATTGTTAAATCAAATTTTCTATCTCGATCAATTCCAAAAACAAAATAACCATCTTTAGAAACTCTAACTTTTTTTTTATCTATAATTATTTGAGAAGATGGATCAGTTTTTCCTACGATATAATGACCTTGTAAAAATTTTCCGTTAAATTCGATTGCAATTAAATTAGTTGGAAAAGAGATGACTATCAAAAAAAATAATTTGGTTATTATCTTGCTGTCCATCCGCCATCAACTAATAGAGAAGTTCCTGTAATCATTGATGCTGCGTCAGAAGCAAGAAATACAGCGGCACTCGCTACATCTGATAGTTCAGCAAATTTGCCTAAAGGTATATTCCCCAAAACTTCATTTTTAAACTTTTTACTTTTCAAAAACTTACGTGTCATGGGAGTTACAACGAATGTAGGACAAACAGTATTTACTCTTATGTTATATTTAGCAAGGTCGATTGACATTCCTTTTGTAAGACCTTCTAAACCAAATTTTGTCATGTTGTAAACACTTCTTATAGGACCTCCAACGTGGCCCATCTGGGATGACATATTTAGGATTACACCACCTACTTTTTTTCTATTTCTAGACTTGATCATTTTAAGCGCACATAATTGAGCTAGATTGAATGTTGCTATTGTATTTATCTTTACCAGGTACTCCATATTTTTAGTTTTAACTTTTGTGAAGTGCTCTGGAATATTATTTCCTGCATTATTTATTAGAATATCTATTTTAGGTTGTTTATTTATTATATCTTTAATCTCATTGTAGTCAGTAATATCACAAACATAAGATTTACATTTACTTTTAATTCTCTTAATTTTTTTTGAAACCTCATCTAAATCTTTTTTAGTTCTACTTATTATAATTAAACTTGCACCTGCCTCAGCAAGTGCAATAGCACACGCTCTACCAATTCCTTTACCCGCTCCTGTTACAACTGCGGTTTTATTTTTTAGATTATAGTTTTTTAAGTACATTATAGAAATAATATTTTAATATCTGTATAAATCAATTCAATAGCAACGATTAAAATAGCTATTAAACCTGCCCAAGCAATCCATTTATATTTTTTAATCCAATTTGAAATTAAAGTTGCTGCTGTTGCCATTAATACAATTGATAAAAGAAGGCCAAAGACTAATAAATAATAGTGGTCTCCAGCTGCTCCAGCTACTCCTAAAACATTATCTAAACTCATGGTAAAATCTGCTAATAGAATTGTCCAAATAGCTTTTAAAAAACTTGAATTATCAACTTTAATATCACTTTCGTTCTCAGAGCCTTTCACGACATCTACATAAAGCTTAAAGACTATGTATAATAAAAGTAGACCTCCAATTAATCTTAAACCTGTAATTTGTAATAAATATGCAGTCAAAAGAGTTAAGATAATCCTTAAGACAACAGCTCCACTTATCCCCCAAAAGATAATTTTTTTTCTCTGTTCTAATGGAAATTTGGATGCAACCATTCCAATTATAATTGCATTATCCCCTGCTAAAACTAGATCTATTAAGATGATTTGTGTTAAAATTGCAATTTGTTCTGGAGTGATAAGATCAGCGAACATCAACCTCTCAGTATCATATCAGCACCTTTTTCAGCAATCATTATTGTTGGTGCATTGGTGTTACCAGAAGTAATGTTAGGCATTATTGATGCATCAATTACTCTTAAGTTATTTAAACCTTTTACCTTAAGAGTTTCATCAACAACTGCCATATCATCTTGTCCCATTTTGCATGTACCAACAGGATGAAAAATTGTCTGTGCGTAATCTGAACCTGCTTTTACAAGTTCTTCATCATCATTTATATTAATTCCAGGCCTATATTCCTCTGGTTTGTATTTTTTAAAGGTTTCAGACTCCATTACAATTTTCCTTGTCAGTTTTAACCCTTTTGCAGCAATCATACGATCGTGTTCAGTTGAAAGATAATTAAGTTTTACTTTTGCGTAAATTCTTGAGTCTTTATTGGTAATTTTAACATGACCCCTACTAGTTGGTCTAATATTTGAAACAGTTGGTGTGAATGCATGAAAATCATGATTCTTTGTAGCACCTAAAGTATCCATACTCATAGGTTGCACGTGCCACTGTAGATCGGGTAATTCTAAAGATGGGTCACTTTTAGCAAACATACACATCTGACTAGCACCCATTGTCATTGGTCCACTTCTATTAAAAACATATTCAAGACCAATCATTAAATTTCCAAACAAACTATTAATCTTTTTATTTAATGACTTAAGTCCATGAACTTTATAAATTGGTCGAAACATTAAATGATCTTGTAAATTTTCTCCAACACCTTTTAGATCATGCACCACATTTATTCCTAAATTTTTTAAATTTTTGGAATTACCTATTCCGGATGTTTGTAAAATTTGTGGAGACCCGATAGATCCTGATGAAATTATAATTTCTTTAATAGCTGAAACTTTTTTAAGCTCATTCTCTTTCCAATATTCTACGTTTTTAGCCGTTTTATTTTCAAAGTTTATTTTTTTTACATGTGCATTTGTTATAATTTTTAAATTTTTTCTTTTTTTGATAGGATTTAGATAACCAACAGCAGTGCTACATCTAAAACCATCTTTTTCGGTTACTTGAAAATACCCACATCCGTGATTGTCACCAGTGTTAAAATCTTTTGTTTTAGGAATACCAAATTCTTCAGCTGCATTTTGAAATTCATCTAATAATGGTAGTTGAATTCTTTGGTCAGAAACAGATAAAGGACCACCAACTCCGTGATAATTGTCTTTCCCACGCTCTTGGTTTTCTGCTTTAATAAAATAGGGAAGAACATCATCCCATCCCCAACCAGTGTTACCTGATTGACGCCAAACGTCATAATCTCTACTTTGTCCTCTTATATATAACAAACCATTAATAGCAGAGCTACCACCGAGAGTTTTGCCTCGTGGATAACGGATTGACCGATTATTCATTGTTTCATCCGGTTCAGTTTTGTAACACCAATCTACCGAGGGGTTGTGCATCGTTTTAAAATAACCAACTGGAATATGTATCCACGGATAATTATCTTTACCACCAGCTTCTATTAATAAAACTTTATTCTTTGGATTTTCCGATAGTCTATTAGCTAGAACACATCCAGCAGACCCAGCACCAATAATTATAAAATCAAAATTTTCCATCTATAGTTGAATAGTTTTTTTGTAAATCCTATTTAATCATCTTTACACTGATATTAATCAATTGTCACTTGTATCAACTTTGTTTTTCTGATTGAATCATTTGGTTAAATTTAACTAACAAGAGGAATAATAATGAAAAAAATCATTTCAATGTTGTTTGCGACTGTTTTAGTGCTTGGATTTACTTCTAGTGCTAATGCCGCAAAAACACTAAAATGTCAGACCGTCCTTAACACAAAGGCTGATGAAGTTAAGATGTTGAAGGACTTTACTGATACAGTAACAACACTTACATCTGGCTCGTTAAAATTTGAAATTTTACCAGCTGGTGCAGTTGTTGGAGTTAAAGAAACTCTAGATGCTGTTGATAAAGGTTTGATTGATTGTGGATTCGCATGGACTCACTATTGGTCAGGTGATCACCCTGCTGCTATGTTATTTGGTTCGCCAGTAGCTGGTGGTGGTGTTGGTATCGACAACTTAGCGTTTTTATCATGGTTTCAATATGGTGGTGGTAAAGAATTGTACGACCAACTTTGGAAAGAAATGGGAAGAGATATCAAAGGATTTATGCTTCAACCAGTAGGTCCAGAAGCTTTAGGTTGGTTTCCAAAACCAATTAAAGATATGGCTGACTTTAGAAAATATAAATTTAGAACTCCTCCAGGAATACCAGGACAAACTTACAAGGACATTGGTATAGCCTCTGTTGCAATGGGTGGTGGAGATATCTTACCAGCTCTTGAAGCAGGAACTATTGATGCTGCAGAATGGTGTTGTCCTAAACCAGACTTAACATTTGGTTTCCAAAAAGTATTAAAGCACTATTATCTACAAGGTTTACACCAAGTAGTAGTAAATGCTGACTTTTATATTACTGGAAAAACTTATAATGCTATGAGTGCTCATGAGAAGAAGTCGCTTGAAGTTGCAGCTAATGCTTCATTAGCAAAATCTTTAAGTTACAGAATCTATGAAAATGGAAAAGCATTACAAGAACTTACTACTAAACATGGAGTAAAATTAGAAGACACTCCATCAGACTACTTTACAGAATATATGGCAGCTGCAAAAGCTACATTGAATAAAAACGCTGCGAAGAATAAATTCTTCAATGAAGTTTATACTTCAATGAAAAACTTCGCTGACGTTGCTGTTCCTTTCTGGAGTGGTGCTCAAATGTCTAATGCGAAGCTAGGAATGGCCCACGCAGCAACATTAAAGTAATCAGTAATTAATCTTGATTTTATTAGAGCGGACTTTTACAGTCCGCTCTAGTTTTTTACACTAGAATTTTATGGCAGAAGAACCAGGTAAACTAGATATATCAGATGAAATGATTGCCGAAAGGCGGGGTGGTTCGGGAA
The DNA here is from genome assembly GCA_902527485.1 of uncultured Pelagibacteraceae bacterium. GTDB lineage: Bacteria > Pseudomonadota > Alphaproteobacteria > Pelagibacterales > Pelagibacteraceae > Pelagibacter. Next base: position 9,048 of record CABZPB010000013.1, on the reverse strand, counting down.
AAATGCCTGACGACATGCCATTATGGATGTCTAAATCTATCACCAGTATTGATAAATTCAGTAAACGGATTGGGAATATTGTTTGTTGGATATTGATGCCACTAATTTTTGCAATGACTTATGAAGTTTTTGCAAGAAAATTATTTTTAGCACCAACTATTTGGGCTTATGACATAAGTCGTTTTTTATATGGAGCACTTTTCATGTTGGGTGCTGGTTATGCTCTTTCTAGAGGAGTCCATATAAGAGCAGATTTTTTATACAGAAATTTTAAAACTAAAAATCAAGGTTTAATAGATTTTTGGTTATATTTATTGTTTTATTTTCCAGGTTTAATTGTTTTTCTTTATATGACTATTGGATTTGTTGGAGAGTCAATTCAAAGAGGTGAAAGAGGTATGGACACCACATGGATGCCTTACATGTGGCCAATCAAAACTTGCTTACTTATAGGTATAATATTTTTACTAGTTCAAGGAGTTTCTGAGTTACTTAAAAGTTATTGGGCAGCAAAAAAGGGTGAATGGCCTGGAGAAACTAAATGATAGCTGAGCTTATAGACCCAGCAATTTTAGGTTTTATTCTTGTTGGAGTAATGCTATTTGCAATATTTGTAGGTTTCCCTATTTCATTTACATTAATTTTCTTAGGTTTCGTATTTGGTTATTTAGGATTTGGAAAACTAGTTTTTTATTTAATGACTCTCCAGTTTTCTATGGTAATGACGGAGCAGACACTTGCCGCCGTCCCACTCTTTGTCTTTATGGGAATTATGATGGAACAAGCTGGATTAATGGAAAGATTATTTTCAGCGTTCCAAATGATGTTAGCAAAAGTTAAAGGATCTTTATATTACGCAGTTTTATTTGTTTCTGTAATATTTGCCGCTGCAACAGGAATCGTTGGTGCTTCTGTAACAATACTTGGAATTATGGCTGCAAAATCTATGAATAGATCTGGTTATGATGTTAGACTTGCAGCTGGAACTATCACAGCTGGAGGGACTTTAGGAATATTAATTCCACCAAGTATTATGTTAGTTGTTATGGGGCCTATAATGGAAATTCCAGTAATAGATTTATTTGCTGCTGCAATCATACCAGGAATTTTACTTGCAAGTTTATACGCTGGCTACACAACAATCAGATGTATGATTAATCCAAAATTAGGACCAGTGATACCTGAAGATATGAGAGCTGCAAGCATGAGGGATGTGTGGATTGAATTTTTCTTGGGTTTAGTTCCACCTGCAGCTTTAGTATTTGCAGCATTAGGAAGTATTTTATTTGGTTTTGCAACTCCTACAGAAGCTGCGGGTTGCGGAGCTATGGGTGCTTTACTCCTTTCATTAGCATATAAAAAATTAACTCTTCCAAAATTACAAGAAGCATTAGTTAAAACATTAGAGATAACTGCGTTGATAATGGTTTTAGTAGCAGCTTCAAATTTTTTTGGTGCTGTTTTTGCAAGACTAGGAACGCCAACCTTATTAACTGAATTCTTATTAGGTCTTGAAATGAATAAATATCTAATTCTAGCAATGGTTATGGTAATGATATTTTTGTTAGGATGGCCTTTAGAGTGGGTACCTATAGTAATGATTATTGTTCCAATAATATTGCCATTAATTGAGGCATTAGGTTTCAATTTAACTTGGTTTGCTATCTTAGTAGCTGTAAATTTACAAACCGCCTGGCTTTCACCTCCAGTCGCATTATCTGCATATTTTTTAAAAGGAGTAGTACCAGAATGGGATTTAAAAGATATTTACTATGGAATGATGCAGTTTATGGTCTTACAGATTTTTGGGTTAATTTTAATAATTATATTTCCAAAAATCGCTTTATGGTTACCAACTCTCTTATATGGACAGTAGAAATTTAAAGATTTATATTGTCTGAGTGAGTCCTCAAAATTTAAAAAAAAGTCTTACTAATTGGGATTTAGTTTCAGTAAATCCAATTGATAAAAATTGGGATTGGAAAACATTATTTTGCTTTTGGGGAGTAAATATACAAAGTGTTATAGGTTTTTCGTTAATTACTTCTCTTTATGTAATTTATGATCTTAATACTTTCGTTGTATTTTTTGGTACAATGCTTGGAACATTATTAGTTTATATTTTTTCAAATTTGATAGGAAAATTATCTCAAAAAAATGGATTACCATTTGTTGTTTTACTTAGATCATCATTTGGAGTTACGGGTGCAAAATACTTGGGATTGATTAGATTCTTTGTTGGTGTTTTTTTATTTGGTATTCAAACATATTTTTTATCAAAAGCATTTAGTTATTTAATAAGAATAGCAATTTTTTCAACAGAACCCACAATCCTTGATAAAGAAATATTTTTAATATTCTTTCTAGGAATGAATTTAATTGAGTGGACTTCAATTATTATTGCAATAATTTCGCAAGGATTTCTATTTAGTGCCGGGATGAATGTGAATAAAAGAATTATTATTTTTTCGGCTATTGCTGTTTATTTTGGGATGTTATTGTTTTTTTTATCAGTATTGCTAAGCGATGTTAAGTTTACTTCCCAAGCCTTTTTGAATATTTTAAATACTCAAAACTTTCTTGATAAAAATAATTTTGGGCCCCTAATAACAGTCACTAGCACGGTGTTTGCTTATTTCTCAGTGGTAATTTTGAGTTTCGGTGATTTTTCTAGATATGTTAAAGATGAAAGTCAGCTTAAAAAAGGAAACTTTAGCTTAATTTTAAATTTATTAATTTTTTCTTTCTTTGCGCTATTTATTGTTTCTGGCATGGATGCTTTTTTGAAGCAAGATCCAGAAAATTTAAATAGAATATTAACAAATCCAACAGATATTCTTGGAAAATTAGATAATTTATTACTAATTTTTCTAGCTTTAATTTTTATAATTATTGCTTCTGCTTCGACCAATTTAATAGTTAATTTTATTCCATCACAATTTACCTTAGTAAATTTTTTACCTTTCTCTCTATCTATAAGGAGTGCAGGTGCAATAATTTCAGTTCTAGGTTTCATAATTGGAATATTTTGGTTAACTTTTTTAAGCCAAGTTGGAGTTTTATCTTTCATTGATACTTTTGGAGCTTTTTTTGGACCACTTTTTGGAATTATGATTTCTGACTTTTATTTTATTCAAAAAAGTAAAATTAATAATAAAGATATATATTCTTTAGAGAATAACGGAATTTATTACTATAGTGGGGGCTGGCATATAAAAGCAGTATACTCTGTAATTTTGGGTTTTATTTTTTCAGCCTCAACTATTTGGAATACTAATTTAATGTTTCTCCAATCATTTTCTTGGGTTATAGGGGCTTTTATAGCTGGTTTTACTTATTATTTATTAGCCAAAGAATAAAACAATGGAAAAAATTAATTATGATTTTAAAAGTAGGACTGCAATTGTAACTGGCGGAGCTCAGGGATTTGGTTTTGATATAGTTAAGCGGTTTTTAAAATCTGGTGCAAAAGTGATAATTTGGGATAACGACCCCAAGGCCATAGCGATGGCTATTAAAGATTTAGACAGTCCTAATTTAAGTTCCCATGTTGTAGATGTATCTAACTATGTGGAAGTTGATAAAATTGTTAAAGAAATCACAAAAAACTCAAACATTGACATTTTAATAAATAATGCAGGAATAACAGGCCCCACAGCTACATTATGGGAGTACGACATAGAAGTTTGGAAAAAAGTCGTAGAGATAAATTTAATGGGAACTTTTAATTGTTGCAGGTCGATAGTGCCAAATATGATTAAGAACAATTATGGTAGAATTGTTAATGTGGCCTCAGTAGCTGGAAAAGATGGAAATGCCAACGCCAGTGCTTATAGTGTTGGAAAAGCGGGTGCAATAGGTTTAACCAAATCTTTAGGTAAAGAGCTTGCAGATAAGAATATAGCTGTAAATGCAGTTACCCCAGCAGGAGCAAAAACTAGAATTTTAGATCAAATGACCAAAGAACATGTCCAAAGAATGCTATCAAAAGTGCCTAGAGGAAGATTTTTAGAGGTTGAAGAGTTCACCTCGTTAATTTGCTGGCTTTCTTCTGAGGAAAACACTTTTTCAACAGCAGCAGTCTTTGATATTAGTGGTGGTCGTTCTACTTATTAACTTCTTGGTTTTTGCTCAACTATTTTGATATTATTAATTTTAGCTCTACTAAACTTGATATCTTTAGACATAACTGGTGCAAAAATCATTATAGACCAGTAAATTAGTAGTATAAAAGCAGATATTGTCTTCATATTATTTATATAGAACTGAATGTTGAATATTGAATGTTTAAATTTTGTCTAAATGATGTAATAAGAATTTTTTATTTTTTATGAAAACTTTATTAAATATTTTAATCATCACAATTTTATCTATAAACTTATCTTCAGCAGATGAATTACAAGTCTTTGATTTTACTGAAACAGAACTCGCAGAACTTCAAGTTAGAAAGGTAAGAGGAGCTGACAATAAAACACTTTATACTGTTGGAACAAATGATAACGGAAATTATTTGAAATCGATTGCTGATAATGCTGCTTCTGGCCTTGGAAAAGAGATCAAAATAGATCTAGATAAGACCCCATTCATAAATATAACGTGGAAAATAGAGAAAGATCTGTCAGGTATCAAAGAAAATACTAAAAAAGGACATGATTTTGCAGCAAGAGTTTTTGTCATTAAAAAAACTGGAGCTACACCGCTTTCAAATAGAGCAATTAATTATGTTTTTTCAAGTAATAATGAAGTTGGAGCTAATTTTCCAAGCCCATATACAAAAAAATCGATAGATAATGTATTAGCTAGCACAAAAGATAATTTAAATGAATGGGTAACAGTTAAAGCTAATGTTAAGGAGGATTTTAAAAGATTACACGATCTAGATGTTACTGAGCTTGATGGACTTGCTATTATGTCTGATACTGACAATTCTAAAATGGAGTCTATAGCTTATTTTCAAAATATATATTTTTCATCTCAATAATTAAAATTTAAGATATTTTTTTAAATAAATATTAAATAAAGATAGAATAACAGCTACAATCACATCTTCCAAAGGACTAGCTTGTGGATATCCAAAGTTCCACGCGATAACCATTACCAACCAAATTACAAATATATTCATTAACTAATTATACCTTAGTTCCTATTAAATAGTTTTTTTTTTGGTATAATTATATAATGCATGAAAACTTTTTTCACACTTTAAAAGTTTATTATGAGGATACTGATGCTGGAGGCGTGGTATATTATGCTAATTATTTAAAGTTTTTAGAGAGAGCAAGAACAGAAGCTCTGCATTTAGTTGGTTATAGTAACCAAAGAGTGAAAAAAGATTTTGGTTCATTAATCATAGTAAAAGCTTGCAATATTGAATATAAGAAACCCGCCTATCTTGAAGACGAACTAACAATAAGATCTTTTGTCAAATCTATCACCAAAACATCTTTTTTTATGAATCAAATAATAACTAAGGGCGATGACACTATAGTTGAAGCACAAGTTCATTTAGTTTTTGTTAATGATTTAGGCAAACCAGTAAAAATACCTGGTAAAATTTACTTAAAATTTAAACCTTATTTTTGTGATACCATTAAAACTTAGCTAATTTTTTTGCCCTTTTAAATAAGTTTACCATCATTTTATTAGAAATTAACTTCGTGTTAACATTTCTTGGACTTGGATGGTAACTTGATAGGATTATTAAACCGTTTGGTAATATTTGAGTTTTACCATGTTTGAAAACAAATTTTTTTTTGATTTCAAATTTTTGTTTATACAGTTTTATACAATTATCGAAAGCAACTTTGCCAAGTGTTACAATTACCTTTAGTTTTTTTAAAATTAATATTTCCTCGTCAAAAAAGTTAGAACAATTTGAAATTTCATTACTAAGTGGTTTATCCTCAGGTGGAACACATTTAAGAATATTTGTAATGTAGGTGGATTTTAATTTTAATTTATCATTTAAATTTTTTGAAAATGGTGAATTTGAAATTCCCACCTCATGTAAACATCTAAATAAAAAATCACCAGATTTGTCTCCTGTAAAAGCTCTTCCTGTTCTAGTTCCTCCATGTGCTGCTGGAGCTAAACCAATTATTGCAATTTTTGAATTTAAATCTCCAAAGCCTGGGACAGGTTTACCCCAGTAAATTTCATTAATATTTTGTTTTCTTTTATTTGTACTTACTTTTTTTACAAATTTCACTAACCTTGGACATTTTTTACAATTTATTATTGTTTTGTTTAATTCGTTTAAACTAATATCCATAGTATGAAACTTTTAAGATTCTTTATTATAATTTTTATATCTTTAACTACACCTATTAAAGCAGATTTATACAAAAATTTAATAAATCAATTAAAGGATGGTGAAAAATTAATATTTATACGACATGCATATGCACCCGGAAATGGAGATCCAGCTGGTTTCAATTTAAACGATTGTTCTACGCAAAGAAATTTGAGTGAGAATGGAAGAAAACAAGCTCAACGAATTGGTGAATTTTTTAATGAGAATAAAATCGAAATAGACAAAGTTCTTTCAAGTGAATGGTGTAGATGTAAAGAAACGGCAAAAATAGCATTTAAAAATTATTCAACAAATAGTTTTTTGAACTCCTTTTACAGTTCAAAATTTTCAAAAAATAAAGACAAGCAAGTTAAAGCTTTTAATTATTATATTAAAAATTTGGAAAGTAAGAAAAATTTGATCTTCGTAACCCACTATGTATTTATATCTGAACTTTTAAATTATGGTCCTTCTTCAGGTGAAATAGTTGTTTCAAATAAAAACTTAAATATAATAGGTAGTATAAAAATTGATTTTTAAAATATTATGTCTTCAAAAAGAGCAATGAAACAAGCTCAAAAGCAAGCTTACGCAAAACACAGAAGCAATATTACTAATAATAGATTTGGAAATAGAAAAAAAAATTTTTCTAGGAAAAATAAAAAAAATTAACTTTCTTTATTAAATTTTTCAATTTTTTTACACGTAGAAATTTTTGATATTCCCTCTTCATTATTTAGAACGGTTTTCATGAAAATTTCTTGTTTGTCTTTTTCAAAAAGAATTTGAGTATAAAATTGAGGATATCCATGTTTATGTGTAAGTATTTTACCATTTTCTTCATATATGTTTCTTACATATGAATTAGATTTTTTAATACTTAAATCAGTTAGCCGATATTTTTGATATGTTTTTTCTTTATAAACATAATTTCTAGTCATGATTAATTCGTTTAGATTTAAGATGTATTCATTCTTTAAAAATTCATCTTGTTTATCATCACATTTACTCATAATGATTATTTCTGATTTAAGATGTTGGAAGGGTAGAATTACTAATAAAAGAGAAATTAAAAATTTAATTTCTCTCATTTTTTTCAGCTAAAAATAAACCAATTAAAAGTAAAGCTGTCCAACCAAGTCCGACTAGTCCTTTGATAATATTGGTGTCAGCACTCCATAAATCAAGAAATAGAGCCCCAAAAATAAGACCCAGAACATACACAATAATTACAATTGTAGTTTTACTCATCTAATAATTTTTTTTTAAAAAGAGAAATACCATTTTCAATTTTATAAGTATAGGACTCTTTAAAACTTTCTAATTGCCAACCAGTTAATCTTTTTTGAATGATTTCAAGATTTTCTTTTTTCCACTCATCGGTTGTACTCTCTAGTTTCCAGATTTTTTTTTCTTCATTATTTCTTCCACACCCATAGCAATAACCAGTTTTTGGATCGGTTTTACAAATACTTATGCAAGGGGAAATAATCATAATAATATTATAGAGTAAAAATTACATAATTTACAATAATTGTCGTTGGACAAATAGTTTCAATAATATATAAAATCTTTTGAACTTGTGGGGCGATGGCGGAATTGGTAGACGCGTCGGTCTTAGGAACCGATAGAGCAATCTGTGAAGGTTCGAGTCCTTTTCGCCCTACCACTAAAATATTATGAAAGTTACAGTAGAAAATAAAAAAGGTCTTAATAAAGATATAAAAGTTTTCATCGATAAAAAGACCATGAATTCTTATGTGAATGAAAAATATGAGGAAATTAAAGGAACTGTAAATCTAAAAGGTTTTAGGCCAGGAAAAGTTCCTGTAGAGGTATTAAAAAGACAATTTGGTAAAGCAGTTTTTAGCGAAGTTTTAGATAAGGTTTTAAAAGACTCAACCACAAAAGCTTTAGAAGAAAATAAAATTAAACCAGCAGGACAACCAAAGCTAGATCTTAAAACTTATGGTGAAGATAAGGATCTAGAATACATAATAACTGTAACTGAATTTCCTAAAGTTGAATTAAAATCCATAGAAAATATTAAATTTGATGAATACACGGTTAAAATCGACGAGAGTGAAACCGAAAAAAGAATTAAAGAGATAGCTAAAAATACACCAAACTTCAAAGATGCTCCACCTGAAACAAAAGCAAAAGAGGGTGACTTAGTATCCTTTGATTATACAGCTACAGTCGATGAAAAATCGTTTAAAGGGGGGGAAGGAAAAAATACTCAACTAACATTAGGAAAAGATTTATTCCTAAAAGGTTTTGATAAACAATTAGTAGGTGTTAAAAAAGGTGATCAAAAAATTGTTGAAGCTACTTTACCTGAAAACTTTCCTGAAAAGGAACTAATAAACAAAAATGCAAAGTTTAATTGTAAAATATTATCAGTAAAAATTTCAGCAGAAGTGAAAATCGATGATCAATTTGCCAAAAACTTAGGCGCAAAAGATATAAAAGATTTAAAATCTCTCATATCAAAACAAATTAATGACGAATATAAGAATTCATTAGACAGATTGTCAAAAAACCAAATTCTTAAAGAATTAGAAAAATTCAAAGTTGACGAAATTCCACAAAATTTAGTTGATGAAGAAGTTAAAGCTCTCTCTCAAGGTATGTCAGATGATGACACAAAAAATAGTAAAAAAAATTTTGAGGAAATAGCCAAAAAAAGAATTAAAGTCGGTTTAATACTAAACGAATTTGGTGAAAAGAATCAAATTAGAGTAACAGAGCAAGAA
>CABZPB010000012.1 GCA_902527485.1 uncultured Pelagibacteraceae bacterium | reverse complement strand
AATAAGATTTGTGGTAGCTACTATAAATGCTGTATCCCATGTTCGTGTGATATTATGAAATACTCCGAGGTTCAAAAAATGAAACATAAATTTAGCGATGGTGTAAAAGAGTTTTTTGTTTTTACAATTAAAAATCCCTGCAAAAAGCAAGACTTTCCAAACAGAGTAAATAAAGATTATTTTTGTGATGGTGATAAAATTAATGATAAACAAGTTTACAGTATCAACGATCGAATAGTAATAGGTTTACTACATAATGGGAAAAGCTGTGAAAAGGATGAGATAGATTTTGTAAAAAGTCATCAGATAACAGGAAGATTTTGCGAATTAAGAAATAATACCCCTATAGAAAATTTAGAAGCTGGCATGGGTGATATTTTTATAAAACTTGCAAGATAACTTTTTATGGGAAAGAAAATCAAAAAGAGAAAAAAAATTAAAAAAAAAAATCCAATAGCAAAATTGTTAAGTTCACCAATGTTAAGAAATAAAATAATAATAAATAAAAAAAAATTTTATAATAGAAAAAAGTTTAAATTGGAGAATGAATAAAATTAAATCTTAATTAAAAGTTGAAATTATTTTGGGAATATAATTCTTAAAATTAAAAAAACCTTTATTACAATATTGCCAAGAATACTGATCTAGTTTTCTATACAGAAAATCAAATTTTAAACTATTTGAATTTAAATAATCGAGGCTTTCACCAACATTAGGATATAACGCGATAACTTTCTCATCAATATTTTTAATTTCATTTATATCTATTGTTTCACAACTTATGGACTTATCATTTAATCTTTGCTTTTGGTCATCAATTAAAAGTGATTTAAATTTGATAACATTTTCACTTAATTTTATAGATCTAGTTACATTTTTATTAGAAATTATATAAATCTTTTTAAATTCATTATTTTGGAAATCACTAGCTTCAAAAGATAAATTATTTTCAAAAATTAAAAGATTTCTATCATTTAAATTTTTATTACTAAAATCTTGTTTGATAATTGAGTAAGTTTTTTCCGAAACCTTTGGGGGAGCGTTCTCATTTAACTTAATATTATTAAATCTATTATTTGTGAATTTTTTAATATTCCACTCACTGGCTAGATAATGTTTTCCTTGCGTTTGAACCCCAGCTACCCATCTCCAACCAAGAGTGTTAGACGCAGCATCTCCATCATAAAGGTGTTGCATAAAAAATTCTGCTCCTAACTGCCAGGGCAACTCCAAAGTAAAAATCCAAATACTTGCAAACCACATTCTTGTATGATTATGTAAATAGTTGTTTTCTTTGAGTTCGTTTACCCAGTAATTAAAACACTCAATATCTGTTTTCCCCTCAATAGCGTTTTTATAATTTTGGTTATTCTTAAAATCTTCTCTAATTTTATTCAATTCAACCAAATAATCTGTCCAAACATTTGGTCTTAATTCTAACCAACCTTTCCAATAAGTTCGCCATAAAACTTCTTGAATAAATTTTTCATTTTTCGAAAAAGAAAATTTGCTGAGTGATTTTTCAATTATTTCTCTTTCGTTTATTACGCCATGGCTAATGTAAGGAGATAAACAGGATACATTGGTTCTCTTTTTTGGCCCAAAATCAAAATTTCTTAATTTAGAATATTCAGCAAGATTTTCTTCAACAAAATTGTTTAATTTGTTCAAGGCCGCAGCCCTAGAGGGATCAAACTTCATCTTTATTTATTTTGATTTTTTTTTCTTAAGACCAAGTTTATCACTATGTCTTAATCTAAGAATAACAATTGCACCTGCAATCAATACTATAGCGATTGCCTCATAAACTAATGCTGTTGGATCCATTTCTTTTCCCTGAAGAATTATAAATCGCGCTAAAGCAGTAATAGCTATTAAAAGTGGTAATGTAATGCTTATTGATTGCTGGTTCCAAAAAACTCGCACCATTGCAAGTACTTCTAGGTAAAGAAACATTAATAGTAAATCAGCTAAAGTAACTGACCTGTTTTCAAACATTTTATACATCTCTATACCCACTGCAATTACTGTACTTACTAAAATAATAACCATTAGAATAAGTTGTAAATTTTTAGCTACTTTTTCCATTATTTGTCTTTACTAAATGGCAACCATTTTTCAAATACAGATTTTGATGAACCATCATATGGTATTGAATAAGAGTAGGGGTTTGGACTTGTTAGAACTTCAATTCCTTTAGAAAATACGAATATAAATACGATCACAAAAACGAGGACCATTATTTTAAAGGGGTCAAAATTTTTTGTTTTAAAAACACTAGATGAATTTTCTTCAGCCCTGTGAAAATGTTTAAAGGTCATATACACAGCAAAGATCAAACCAATATGAGCTAAAAAAAGTCCAGTCCAACCAAATACAAAAGTTGTATATGAAAATACGTATAAACTAAAAACTGTTGTCCAAATAAAGCTTAAAACTAATAAAATTTGCAATCTGACGGTTTTAGGAAGTGAACGGAGATCATTTTTACTATCGTCAAACAATATGTTTGCTGTATCTCTCATCCAATTTCTAAATGATTCCATGATACTAAGATATAACTAAAAATAAATTTAACAAACCATAAATTGTCCTAAAACTTAATAATATTAGAGTTTTTTCTTATGATAATTAATAAATCTTTCAACATTAGATTTATTGAACGTTTTATTTTCTTCAAAAGAAACTTTTTTCATCGAGTATGCATTACTCTTTGTAATTCTAGATAGGATAGTAATATTCCCTTTGTATAGTTTAAGTTTTACAGATCCATTTACCTTATTTCTTTTTTGATCAATAATTTTTTGTAATTTAAATCTTTCTTTTGAGTACCAATAACCATTGTAAATTAATTCTGCATATCTTGGCATGATCGATTCTTTTTTGTGCATCGTTTCTTTATCCAATGTCACTGATTCAATAGCTCTGTGGGCGTGTATCAAAAGTGTTCCACCTGGTGTCTCATAAACTCCTCTTGATTTAATTCCAAGAAACCTATTTTCAACTAGGTCGACTCTTCCTATGCCATTTTTTCCAGCAATAAAATTTAATTTGGTAAGAATGTTTTCAGGATTTAATTTTTTTCCATTTATTCCAACAGGGTCACCATTTTTAAAATTAATTGAAATAAAAGTTGATTTATTTGGTGCTTTTTCAGGAGAGGTTGTTCTTTGGAAAATAAATTCTGGAGCTGAATTTTTTGGATTTTCTAAAATCTTACCCTCAGTTGAGGTATGAAATAAATTATCGTCGACAGAAAAAGGGGGTGCACCTTTTTTATCTTTTGGGATTGGTATCCCATGTTTTTTTGCATAACTTATTAAATCATTTCTCGATCTTAGTTTCCAAATTCTCCAAGGAGCAATAACTTTTATCTTTGGACCAAAATAATGATAACCTAGCTCAAATCTGACCTGATCATTACCCTTTCCTGTTGCTCCATGAGATACTGCAAACGCTTTAAATTTTTTTGCTGTTCTTATTTGGTCTTTTGCAATTAATGGTCTTGCTATGGAAGTTCCTAATAAATAAACCCCTTCGTAAACTGCGTTACCTCGTATCATTGGAAAAACATAGTCTTTTACGAAAATATTTTTTAGATTTTTAATTATAATCTTTTTAACACCAAATTTTTTAGCATTATTGATTATCTTTTTTCTATCAATCTCTTGTCCTATATCAGAAGTGTAACAAATTACTTCTGCATTATAATTTTCTTGAAGCCATTTTAGAATTATAGATGTATCTAAACCTCCTGAATAAGCTAAAACAATTCTTTTTTTTGATTTCATTAATTAACTGCAAGCTTTTTTTGCAGAGTTATAAGCTTTAGTAAATCCCAACAGTGAATAATGATCTATGGTTTGAGATCCTTTTTCATTATAGCCAGTAACCATAATTCTTGATCCTTTTTTCATAACCTTAACCATTATCTTTTCTTTTTTACCGCTTGTCATCCAAGCAAAACCTTGTTGTTTGATATCAAATTTAAATTTATTATTTCCTGATGTTGCTAAAACAGAATTGTTTTTGTTAAATTCATATCCAGCAGTTGCACTAATCTCATTAGAAATTTTTTCATTTGGTCTGAAGGTAACAAATAATCTGGCATCTCTTTTATTTGTTTTTGGTGCCTGTAAAACTGGAATTGATTGAGCAAAACAAACCTTTCCAGTACTTTCTTGGACTACTAACGTTTCCCAATCTTTGAATTTACCAACCTTTTTAATATCTGCTAAACTAATCGTAATAGGAATGATTAAAAATAGAAACGTGAAGATAAATCTTTTAATTATGGACATGGGTTAGGGTATTTTTGTTGAATTTTGTTAATATCATTAATTATATCACTGTTTAAATTTACATTTACACTTTCTATGTTCGTTTTCAACTGTTCCATTGTTGTTGCTCCAATAATAACGCTTGTGGTAAAATGTTGAATTTCACAGAATTTTAAAGACATTTGAGTAAAATCTAAATTATATTTTTTCGAAATTTTGTAATATTCGTCGATAGCTTTTTGACCATTTTCATTTTTATATCGATTAAAATTTTTAAATAGTTGCATTCTTGATTTTGCAGGTAATTTATTATTTCTATATTTTCCTGTTAGATATCCAAACGCTAATGGAGAGTAAGCTAATAAGCCGCTTTGCTCCCTTACAGAAATTTCTGCCAAACCAACTTCATAGGTTCTATTAAGTAAATTATAGGGATTTTGTACTGACATCATTTTTGGAAGACCTTTGATTTTTGAGAGTTCAAGAAATTTAGAAAGACCCCAAGCAGTTTCATTTGACAAACCTACATATCTAATTTTACCTTGTTCAATAAATTTTTTTAAACTTTCCAAAATTTCTTCAAAAGGTGTCCAATTTTTATCATTCTCATCATGTTCATAACCATAATCACCAAAAAAATTTGTATTTCTTTCAGGCCAATGAAGTTGATATAAGTCAATATAGTCGGTTTTTAGTCTCTTTAAACTCTCATCTAAAGCTTCTATAATCTTTTTTTTACCAAAACTATTTCCACCACCCCTGATATATTTGTTTGATGTATTCCCGCAAACTTTTGTAGCCAAAACAATTTCATTTCTTTTTTTTGTTTTCTGAAACCAATTACCAATTATTCTCTCAGTTTCCCCATAAGTTTCCTGTCTCATTGGAATTGAATATATTTCTGCTGTATCCCAAAAATTTACTCCTTGGTTTAAAGCAAAATCCATTTGTTCAAAACCCTCTTTTTCTGAGTTCTGCTCACCCCAGGTCATTGTACCGAGACAAATTGTGCTTACATTTAGATCAGTATTTCCTAATTTTTTGTAATTCATTACTATTTAAAGTGTTAGTCATTTATTGTTTTTTTGATATCTTGAATAATTAATAAAAGATTATATATATTTCAGCATGGAATTTAATAAAAAAGGTATCTTAGGAAGAGCTAAACAAGCTGCTCAACAATCAGCTACAGCAACAGTTACAGATGAAGGCTTAAGAGCTTATATGCTAAAAGTATATAACTACATGGCAACTGGAATTCTTTTGACAGGTATAATTGCACTTATAACTTTTAAAATGTCTGTTGTGACTGATAGTTCAGGATCCATAGTTGGACTAACTCAAATGGGTAACGCAATCTACATGTCAGGGTTAAAGTGGTTGGTAATGTTGGCTCCTCTTGGAGTAGTATTTTATATGAGTTTTGGAATAAACAAGATGAGCGCATCAAAAGCTCAAACAACTTTTTGGATTTTTGCTGCCTTAATGGGTTTATCTCTTTCATCTATTTTATTAGTTTATACTGGTATGAGTATCACAAGAGTATTTTTCATTTGTTCAGCTACATTCGGAGCCATGAGTATATACGGCTACACAACTAAAAGAGACTTAACAAAATTAGGATCTTTTTTAATGATGGGATTAATTGGAATAATTATCGCGTCAATAGTTAACATATTTATGAAATCTTCAATGATGTATTTTGTAATTTCTATTTTAGGAGTTTTAATTTTTGTAGGCCTTACTGCCTACGATACTCAAAAAATCAAGAACATGTATGCCGCTAGCGACACGGGTGAATTAATGGGGAAAAAAGCTGTGATGGGTGCATTAACACTTTATTTAGACTTTATTAATTTATTTATTATGTTGCTTAGACTTTTCGGTCAAAGAAGATAGTTAAAGTCTTTTCCAATTAATATTTCTTAACAAACTATTTAAATCAGAGGAATTTCTAAATATTTTTCCATTAGCATCAGTAATTAAATATTTGAGATTTTTATTTTTTGGCTTAAAAATTTTGCAAATCTTATATAAGGCATTTTCAGTTGAGTTCTTAAAAACACTAAAACCAACTTGTTTACTTGAAATATTAAGTCCATAGTCTTTCCATGACCCTTCAGAGACCATTTTTCCATATAGGTCTAAAATTATCTTTAATTCATCTTTCTCAAAAAAATGTTTTTCTTCAATATTTTTTTTATTAACATTGTTGATTATTAGACGTAAATTATTATTCATTTGTCTTATATTTATTTATTAAACTTACTTGAAAAGCGGTAAATATAAATGTAATTGGTAACAGTCCCCAAACTTTAAAGTTTACCCAAAATTCTTCAGACTGAGTTCTCCAAACTATTTCGTTAAGTACTGCAAGGCCAAAGAAGAAATATATCCATCTTTTATTTAAAACCTCCCAACCTTCATCCGTTAGTGAGATAGACTTACCCATTAATTTTTTCAAAACAGGTTCATTTGTGAAGTACCTGCCAAATATTAAAGCAAATGCGAAGAGAATATTTATAATTGTTGGTTTTACGTAAATAAAAACTGGATTATCAAAGTAAATTGTTAAGCCTCCAAAAAAGGTTATTAAAACCCCACTTAGCAAAGGAACTTTTGGTATTTTTTTTTCTAAAAACCATACAATAGCTAATGCAATAATTGTCGCAACAATAAATGGTGGAATGGCAATTTTTAAGTCTTTTCCGCTATCGTAATAGTAGTAAAAAAAAATTACCAGAGGTCCAAAATCGGTAAGAAACTTTAAAAAAGATTTGTTCACAAGCAAATATTAACATAAATAATATTTTCATAAAAACTTTTAATTTTTCTTATTGATTTTTGTTTTTAAATACCCATACTAAATATGATGGCAATTCAAAAAGCTAAATTTTCAATTGGAGATATAGTTAAGCACAAACACTTTGATTTTAGAGGTGTAATTTATGATGTTGATTTTGAATTTAACAATTCTGAAGAATGGTATCAATCCATTCCAAAAAACGTAAGACCAAGAAAAGATCAGCCTTTTTACCATCTATTGGCAGAAAATGATGAAATCACTTATGAGGCATATGTTTCTGAGCAAAATCTCTTAGTTGATGACTCAGGTGAGCCAATAAAACATCCTCTAATCGAGGAAATTTTCTCTGGAAAAAAGGGTTCTAGCTATTTTAAGCTATCTAATTAAACAAATCACTTTTTAAACACATTTAGCTCAAACCTTTGACACAGCAATTTGCTTTTATCGGGTTAATTCTGATCAAGGGTGCTACTTATTTACCCTTCGTTATTATCTCCCTCTGGCATTCTTGATCAGGTAGTTTTTTCATAATAAAAATAATCTCATATATGTTTAAATATTTTGAACCAAATAAAATCTTCTCGATAACATCGAAAGCACCAAAATATGTTTTATTTTTATTTATTGTAATTTTTTCTATAGGATTAACAGAGGCATTAATACTTTCTCCTGAGGATTATAAGCAGGGTCACTCTGTTAGAATTATGTATGTTCATGTCCCAGCAGCTTGGATTTCGCTAGGAATTTTTTCTGTTATTACTTTTTTATCTACAATTGGATATATTTTTAAAATAAGGAATTTTTTTTTAATTGCAAAAAGTTTGGCACCCTCTGGATTAGTGTTTAATATAATAGCTCTGGTTACCGGCTCAATATGGGGAAAACCTACTTGGGGAACATGGTGGGCCTGGGATGCAAGAATAACATCAATGTTAATACTGGCATTGTTTTACATAATGTATCTTATTGCATGGAGGATCTTTGAAGATAATGACAAAGTATTTAAAGTCACATCAATTATTACAATTTTGGGAATAATCAATGTTCCAATAATTAAGTACTCAGTAGATTGGTGGAATACATTGCATCAACCAGCTTCAATAAATATATTATCGAAGTCTACAATTCATTTATCAATGCTCTTTCCTTTATTGACAATGACTGCGGCATTTGCCCTATTTTCTCTACTGATTTTTTTAATGAAATATAACACAGAACTGATAAAAATTAAAAATAAAGGACTAGATAGATTATGATAGAAAATTTATTTTTAATGGATGGGTATGGAATTTATGTTTGGTCGGCATTTTCATTTACTCTAATTAGTTTTTTTACACTTTTTTTAATTATTAAAATTCAATACAACAAAGAAAAAAATAAATTTATAGCAAAATTTGGATCTTTAAATTCTGAGAAGGCAGCTTTTGCAAAATCTCAAAGTATAAATAAAGAAATTTTGTCAAACACTTCAAACATTTAACTTTTGAAAAATGTATGGGCGAAAAGTTAAATTAAGATTTTTCTTTGTATTATTAATATTTGCAACTTTAGCGTTATCAATTTTTTTGTTAATTAAGTCTTTAGAGGAAAACGTAATTTTTTTTAAGTCTCCAACAGAAATTAAAACTTTGAATGAAATTAGTAAAAAAAAAATTAGAATAGGTGGGATGGTTAAAAAAGACTCTATAACTATAATTTCAAAAGAAATAAAATTTATTGTAACAGATTTTAAAAATGAGATAAATGTTATTTATTCTGGAGTTGTGCCTAATCTTTTTACTGAAGAGAAGGGTGTTGTCGCTGAGGGATATTTAAAAGATAAAAACTTTTTTTTAGCCACAAAAATTTTAGCTAAACATGACGAAAATTATATGCCACCAGAAGTTAAGGCTGCATTAGAGGAGAAATAATTTGGCGAGTTTAATAGGTTCTTATTCATTAGGTTTCGGACTTTTTTTTTCAATTTTTATTATTTTTTTTTCGGTCAGAAATTTAAGAGATTATGAAATTTTAGATAAAAAAATAATATCTTTTACATTTATTCAATTTTTTTTTGTAGTCGTAAGTTTCCTTGGATTAGTCATATCCTTTGTTAACTCAGATTTTAGTAATGAAACTGTTTTTAACCACTCACATACGACCAAACCATTATTTTATAAAATCTCAGGAACTTGGGGTAATCATGAAGGTAGTTTATTGTTATGGTTATTGGTATTAACATTGTTTATTTCAATTTTTTTACTTAAATCAAATAAACAGCCAAAAAAATACAGAATTTTTACTTTATTGTTTCAACAAATAATAATTATTGGCTTTTTTGTTTTTTTGATCAAAACCTCAAGTCCATTTAATTATATTTTTCCTAAACCAAATGAGGGTTTAGGTTTAAATCCAATTTTACAAGATCCTGCTTTAGCAATTCATCCACCAATTTTATATTTAGGTTATGTAGGTTCTTCGATAATATTCTCATCTGCTCTTGCTGCTATGGTCACATCACATGTTTCAAAAGAGTGGGCAAAACATATCAAACGATGGGTTTTAGTATCTTGGGTTTTTCTTACCCTAGGAATTTTGCTTGGATCTATTTGGGCATATTACGAATTAGGTTGGGGAGGTTTTTGGTTTTGGGACCCAGTTGAAAATGTATCTTTAATGCCATGGTTTGCGTTAACAACTCTACTTCACTGTGTGCTAGTTTTAGAGAAGAAGAAAATATTAACTTCATGGGCCATGATACTTTCAATAGCAACTTTTGCTCTAAGTATGAGTGGTACTTTTTTAGTTAGATCTGGAATTTTAAACTCAGTTCATACATTCGCAAATGATCCAGAGAGAGGTCTATTTATTTTAATTTTTCTTTTTACACTTATTTTTTTATCTATTTTCATTTTCATCTTTTTTCATTCAGAGAGAGAAAAAATAGAAAATAATTTTTTTTGGCTTAGCAAAGAAACAGCTATTTTAGTTAATAATTGGTTTATGATGTATTTTTTATCAGTTGTTTTGATAGGAACAATTTATCCAATATTTTTAGAGGTTATAACTGCAAATAAAATATCTGTTGGACCACCTTTTTATAATAAACTTATATTACCTTTCTTAATTCCATTTTTACTTGCTATGGCAATTGGACCAAATCTAAATTGGATTAAATCAGATTTAAAAGATAAGTTTTACATGATCATATTTTTAATAATATCTTTTTTGTTATCAGCATTAATAATTAAACAATTTGATATAAGCTTCTTGATTAATACGATTTTAATCACTTCTGCCTTTTATTTATTTTTCTCTACTTCGAGAGAATTTTTTGTCAAAAGATTTAAGAATTTATCTCAGAATATTGCTCATTTTGGTTTTAGCTTGTTAATTTTAAGTATTTTGTTTAATAACATTTTTTCTAATGAGGTAATTACCAATCTAAAAATTGGTGAAACATTTAAAACTGAAAAATTTACAATAAATTTTGAAAACATTGAGCAAGAAGATGAAAAAAACTTTAAAGCAATCATAGGAAAATTTAATGTTCAAAATTTGGATGGATCGTTAGATATTCTGAACCCTGAGTTAAGAATATATAATCAACCAAACATAATTACGAGTGAAGCTGACATTAAAACTAACTTACTCACAGATAAATTTATGACTATGAATTATGTTCAGAACCAGGAATACTTCAATATTAGATATCAAGTAAAACCTTTTATGATTTGGATCTGGATTTCAGTAATATTAATAAGTTTTGGTGGCTTTTTAAGTTTGTTTAAAAAAAGATATGAAATCTAAATTTATTCCACTAATTTTAATATTAATTTTTTTAATTACTTTTGTAATTTTTTTCAAAGGTTTAAAAAATTCAAATATTTATGCTCCAGACACAAATCTAAAAAAGGAAGTTCCATCATTCGAGTTAAAATCTTTTGAGAATGATTCTATTGTCATCTCAGAAAAAATTTTTAAAGATAAGGATTATTATTTTATGAACATTTGGGCATCATGGTGTATCCCCTGCAAGGAGGAACATAAATTTTTAATGGAATTAAAAAAAGATGATAGAATAGAATTAATAGGATTTAATTATAAAGATAACTTTACAAATGCCTCAAGTTTTTTAAAAGATTTGGGAAATCCTTACGATATAATTGTATCAGATAAAGATGGCACAACATCAATTGAGTGGGGTGCTTATGGTGTGCCAGAAAGTTTTTTAGTATATCAAAATAAAATTATAAAAAGATTTATTGGACCAATAAATAATGAAGATTTATCAGAAATTCAAAAAATAATTAAATGAAATTTATTCATATATTTTTGATTGTAGCTATAATTTTAAATTTTAACTTCTTAAAGGCAGATGAAATTAAGACTGAAAATAAAATAACAAAAAATTTGAGATGCTTAATTTGTCAAGGTCAGTCAGTGTATGACTCAGATTCAGAATTTGCGATAAGTCTAAAGATAGTTATTAAAAATAAAATACAACAAGGTTTGAGTGAGGAACAAATATATAGTTTTCTAAAAATGAAATATGGAGAATGGATATTGTATGATCCAGTTTTTAGCAGAAATACCTATTTTTTATGGTTATTGCCTATCTTGATATTCTTAGCGGGTGGTGCAATAATCATTAAAAGGTTTTATAAAAAAAAATAATCTTAATTAAGTACAATGAGTTTAAAAAGAATTTTTTTAGTTTTATTAATTTTAACTTTACCTTCAAAATTAATTGGAGATACTGATATTGATGATGACAACCATCAATTTAATCTATACTTAGGGAATTTTGATTTTAGTGACAACAAACAAAAAGCAACATTGCTTGGTTTCCAGCACCAAAATGAAAATTTAAAAAGAAATACATTTTTAGGGAATATTTCACCCGTAACAGGAGGTTTTATAACAGAAAATTCTGCAGCATATGTTTACACAGGTGTAGAATGGAATATGGACATGGGCCCATTTTTTTTCACTCCAAGCTTTACTCCTGGACTTTACCATGAGGGCGATGGAAAGGATCTTGGACATGTTCTTGAATTTAAGTCTGAATTACAGCTTTCATATAAAACTACAGACACAACAAATTTTGCCGTATCATATAACCATGTGTCTAACGCTAGTTTAGGAGATAAAAATCCTGGGGCAAATAGTTATATGTTTAATTTACTCAAAAAGTTTTAAGTAAAACTATGAATTTAAATGATTGCCACAATTTTAGTGACTTTAGAAAATTAGCTCAAAAAAAACTTCCATCACCTATCTTTCATTACATTGATGGTGCAGCAGATGATGAAGTTACATATGCTAGGAATACTAGTGCATTCGATGATGTGGATTTAGTTCCCAATGTTTTGCGAGGAGTTGAAGAAGTTGACTTGTCTACTACCATATTTGGAAAAAAATTAGATTTACCTTTTTATTTATCACCAACAGCTTTACAGAGACTTTTTCATTACGATGGAGAAAGAGCAGTTGGAAAAGCTGCAAAAAAATTTAATACAATGTTTGGGGTTTCTGCTTTAGCCACAGTGAGTGTTGAGGAAATTTCTTCAATGATTGATACCCCTAAAATGTTTCAGTTTTATTTTCACAAAGATAGAGGTTTAAACGATTCTTGTTTGGAAAGAGCTAAAGCAGCAAATTTTGATGTAATGGCTCTAACAGTTGATACTATTACTGGAGGAAATAGAGAGAGAGACTTGAGAACAGGGTTTACCTCTCCACCAAAATTAACTTTAGCAAGTCTATATAGTTTTGCTACTAAACCGATGTGGGGAATTAATTATCTAACAAAAGGTAAGTTTGAATTACCTCATTTACAAGATTTTGTTAAAGAAGGTACTGATGTTAATTCATCAATCGGAAATTATTTTTCAACTATGTTGGATCAATCTATGAATTGGAAAGACGCTGAAAATCTTTGTTCTAAATGGGGAGGTCATTTCGCTCTCAAAGGAGTTATGAGTGTAGAGGATGCAAAAAGAGCAGCAGACATAGGATGCACAGGTATAATGGTATCTAATCATGGCGGAAGACAGTTAGATGGATCTAGAGCGCCTTTTGATCAACTTGCAGAAATTGTTGATGCAGTTGGTGATAAATTAGACGTGATTTGCGAAGGTGGAATTCATAGAGGCACACATATGCTTAAAGCATTATCATTAGGTGCTAAGGCTTGTTCAGGGGGAAGATTATATCTTTATGCTTTAGCAGCTGGAGGTCAAGCAGGTGTCGAAAGAGCTTTAGAAAAATATAAAGCTGAATTAGTTCGTGATATGAAACTTATGGGGTGCACCAAGATAAGTGATTTGAATAGAAGTAATTTAAGATTTAGAAAATAGTGAGTTTAAAGAATTGCTATAACTTTGATGATTTTAGAAAATTAGCAAAAAAAAAACTTCCAGCACCAATTTTTCATTACATAGATGGGGGATCAGACGATGAGTCTACTCTTAAAAGAAATACAGATTCATTTAATGAGTGTGATTTAGTGCCGAACGTTCTGGCCAAAGTTGGTAAACCCGACTTATCAACAACTTTGTTTGGAAGAAAAATAGATATGCCAATTTTTCTTTCTCCAGCTGCAATGCAAAGACTTTATCATGTTGACGGTGATAAAGCTTCAGCAAGAGCAGCAGAAAAATTTGGAATATTTTACAGTATGTCATCTATGAGTAATAACTCAATTGAAGAGATATCTAATATTTCTAGCGGTCCAAAATTATTTCAACTTTATGTTCATAAAGATCAATCAATAACCGACGACCTGATTGATAGATCTAGAAGATCTGGGTTTGACGCTATGTGCCTTACAGTTGATACTTTGGTTGCAGGCAATAGAGAAAAGGATCATAGAACAGGGTTTACAACGCCACCAAAACTTACCCTTCAAAGCTTGATAAGCTTCGCAATGAGGCCAAGCTGGGTATTTAATTATTTAACTGGAAAAAAATTTGAACTCTCAAACGTTAAAAAAAAGACAGATAAAGGAACAAATATCGCAAAATCAGTAATTGAATACATTAATGAGCAATATGACCCTTTAATGGGATGGAAAGATGCAGAGTATTGTGCCAAACGGTGGAATGGACCTTTTGCACTAAAAGGAGTTATGTCAATTGAAGACGCAAAACGAGCTATTGATATTGGTTGTACTGCTATAATGATTTCAAATCATGGAGGTAGACAGCTTGATGGATCACGATCACCATTTGATCAAGTAAAGGCAATTTCTGATGCTGTAGGTGATAAATTGGAAATTATTTTAGATGGAGGCGTAAGAAGAGGAACGCACGTCTTAAAGGCCTTAGCAGCAGGAGCAAAAGCGTGTAGTTTTGGAAAGATGTTCTTGTTCTCTTTGGCCGCAGGGGGCCAACAAGGAGTTGAACATTTACTTCAAAACATGCACGATGAGATAAATAGAAATATGGTTTTGATGGGCTGTAAAAATTTAAAAGAGTTGAATAGTTCAAAATTAATCTATAGAAAATAGAGTATAAATTATGAAATTAGCTAAAAGTTTAGAAAGATTAGGCACAGAGTCTGCATTCACAGTCCTTGCGGAGGCAAAAAAATTAGAAGCCCAAGGAAAGTCAATGATTCATTTAGGATTAGGACAACCAGATTTTAAAACTCCTCAACATGTTGTTGAGGCAGCCAAGAAGGCTTTAGATGATGGACACCATGGATATGTAATGTCTAATGGTATTCCTGAATGTCGTCAAGCTGTAACTAGATGGATTAAAAAACGTTACAATGTAGATATCGATTTCGAAAGAATTTTAATCATGCCAGGCGGCAAACCAACAATGAGTTACGCTATTCAGTGTTTTGGTGAACCAGGAGCAGAAATTATACATCCAACACCTGCTTTTCCAATTTATGAGTCAATGATTAATTATACAGGATCAACTTCAGTTCCATATGATTTAACAGAAAATAAAGATCTAAAATTTGATCCAGACAAAATATTATCATTAATTACAGACAAAACACGGTTGTTAATTCTAATTAATCCAAATAATCCAACTGGAAGTTTTGTAGAAAGAAAAGACATTGATGTTTTAGCTGATGGTCTTAAGAAACACCCTCATGTAACAATACTTAGTGATGAAATTTACAGCAGACAAATTTTTGATGGAAAAGAAATGCCAACATTTTTTAATTATCCAGAATTAAGAGAAAGATTAATAGTGTTAGAGGGATGGAGCAAGGCTTATTCAATGACTGGATGGAGACTCGGTTGGAGTTTCTGGCCACAACATTTAGTTGAACATGTTAACAAATTGTTAATTAACAGTGTTTCATGCGTTAATGCTGCAGCTCAATTTGCAGGTATTGCTGCATTGGATGGTCCCGACGATTCAATTGATGCCATGATGGAAAAATTTACCCAAAGAAGAGATATAATTTATAAAGGTTTAAATGATTTACCAGGAGTGGAATGTAGTTTACCCGGTGGAGCTTTCTACGCATTTCCTAAAGTAATTGGAACAGGGATGAATGGAGCAGAGTTTGCCAGAAAGGCCATGCATGAAGCAGGAGTAGCAATAGTGCCAGGGTCAGCTTTTGGTGAAACCTGCCAAAATTACGTAAGATTTAGTTTTGCAGCTTCAAGAGATAATATTTCACAAGCTTTAGAAAACATAAAGAAAATGCTAACTAAATAAGCTGTATTTTTCTCTTAATCTTTATTAATATTCTCTCATATGAATGATCAAGTCCAAACTGAACTTAAAAAGATTTTTAATTCAAGATTTTCAACTTCTGTGTCTACTAGAACAAATTATGCGAGGGGTGAAGATACATATGATCCAATTTTATCAAAAGCTGTAGTATTTCCAGAAACCAATGAAGAGGTTTCTCAAATACTAAGACTTTGTAATGAACATAAAATTCCTGTAGTGCCCTTTGGTACTGGAACATCATTAGAGGGTAATGTTGTAGGAAATGAAGAGGGAATAACTATTTGTTTAGAAAAGATGAACAAAATTTTAAGTGTTAACGCTGAGGACTTTGATTGTAGAGTTCAAGCTTGCGTGACAAAAGAGCAACTAAATGAATATTTAAGAGAAGATGGTGTTTTTTTTCCAATCGATCCAGGCGCGAATGCAGCAATTGGTGGTATGGCTTCCACATCAGCTTCAGGAACAATGGCAGTTAAATATGGTACCATGAAAACTGTTATCACAGGTCTTACAGTTGTTATGCCCACTGGTGATATTATCAATACAGGCGGAAGAACAAAAAAAACTTCAGCAGGTTATAATCTAACGAATTTATTTATAGGTTCTGAGGGAACACTAGGGATAATAACTGAGGTTCAATTAAGGCTCTCGCCTATACCAGAAAGTATAATGTCTGCTGTTTGTCATTTCCCATCCTTAGAGAAAGCAGTTCAAACTGCACAACAAGTAATTCAATATGGTGTACCAATTGCAAGAATTGAAATGCTCAACAAAGATCAAATGGGCATAAGTATAAATTACTCAAAATTGACTAATGTCGAAGAAACACCCACTCTTTTTTTTGAATTTCATGGCACAGAATTATCCAATAATGAAAATATCAAAATCGTGGAGGAAATCTCCAAAGATAATGATGGCAGCTCTTTTAAATGGGCTAAAGATTTAGAAGAAAGAAATAAACTTTGGAGGGCAAGATGGGATGTGTACTATTCTGTAAAAGCCTTGATAAATAATGGAAGAGTTTACTCAACAGATGTGTGTCTACCCATTTCAAATATAACAGAGTGCGTAAATTATGCTGAGGAGCAAGCAAAAAAATTTGGACTCAGGGCTCCAATGGTGGGTCATCTTGGAGATGGGAATTTTCATGTATTGTTACCATTTGATCCTGAAAAAAAAGAAACTTATAAAAAAATAAGGGAATTTAATGATTTGTTGATTAAAAAGACACTAGAATTAAACGGAACAATAACTGGAGAACATGGCGTGGGTCTTCACAAAAAAGAATATCTTCTAAAGGAGCATGGAGATAATATTCCTTTAATGAAGTTAATTAAAAGAAGTATTGATCAAAATAATATTATGAATCCTGGCAAGATATTCGATCTTAATTAATAAAAAAGTCTATGAAAAAAATTTTGATTACAAGAAAATTGATCAAAGATAGTGAAGATAAAGCCTCTAAAACATTTAATCCAATATTTAATACCAATGATGAGCTATATTCTCAATCCAAAGTAATAGATATGAGCCAAGGTTGTGATGGAATTTTAACATCACTTACTGATAAAATGGATAAGGAAACTATTAGCAAGTTGCCTGATACAATTAAGATTATTTCAAACTTTGCAGTAGGTTTTGGAAATATCGACTTAAATGCTGCTAAAGATAAAGGTATCGCAGTTACCAATACTCCAGATGTATTGTCTGATGCTACGGCAGAAATTGGCATACTATTAATTTTAGGTGCATGCAGAAGAGCTTCAGAAGGTATTCAGTCTGCAAAAGACGGTGGTTGGAAATGGTCAGCAGATTATTTAATTGGTAAGCAACTAACTGGCACTAGGTTGGGTGTTTTAGGGATGGGAAGGATTGGACAAAAGATTGCAAGAATAGCAAAGTCTTTAGGTATGGTGATACATTATCACAATAGATCAAAGTTATCTGAAGATAAAGAAAATGGAGCAACTTATCATGATAACATTAAAAGTCTTTTTTCAGTATCAGATGTCTTATCTATTTGTTGTCCTGCAACTAAAGAAACCGAAAACATGATAAATAGAGAAACAGTTGAATATTTTCCAAAAGGAGCAGTAATAACAAATGTTGCAAGAGGTGATATAGTTGATGACGAAGCTTTAATCGACGCGCTTAATAGAAGAAAAATTTATGCAGTGGGTTTAGATGTTTACAAGAATGAACCAAATTTAAATCCCGGTTATCTTAAAATTAAATCAGCATTCATTTTACCTCATTTAGGAAGTGCAACTAAAGACACTAGAATTGCAATGGCCAATTTAGCAATTGATAATATTCATGAGTTTTTCAACACAGGAAATTGTGTAAATAAAGTTAATTAATACTACCGTAGATTGAATTTAATTAAATTTCTGCGGCATCAACACGTTTTTTTAGAAAGACTCTAATTTGATTCTATGTTTAATTACTCCAGTTAATTAACTAAAGAGGAGTAATAATGACTAAAGAAAACAAATCATTGAAGATAAAAAAATCTTCAAGACGTAAGTTCTTTAAAACTGCTGCTAAAGCAAGTGCTGTAGCTGCAGCCGCTGTTGCAATGCCAAACATAGCAACTGCTGGCGGTCACAAAACTTTAAAGATGCAAGCTGCATGGCCAAGTGGAGCGAACATTTTTTTTGAAATGGCCGGAGACTACTGCAAAATGGTAGATCAAATGTCTGGTGGTACACTTAAGATAGATCTTCAACCAGTTGGAGCAGTCGTAAAGACTTCAGAAATCGGACAAGCAGTAAGTTCTGGTGTAGTTGATATGGGTCACTGGGTGACAGCATATTGGTATGGTAAAAATCCAGCTGCATCTTTATTTGGAACTGGTCCTTCATACGGTATGTCATCTCAAGAAGTTATGGGATGGATGGAGTATGGTGGAGGAAGAAAACTATATGATGAAACACTTGCAAAAGTAGGTTTCGACTATATTGGTTTTTTCCATATGCCTATGCCAGCGCAGCCATTTGGTTGGTTCAAAAAGAACGTAACTAAAGTATCTGACGTTAAAGGTATGAAGTATAGAACGGTTGGTTTAGCGACTAACGTTTTAACTGCAATGGGAATGGTAGTTAGACAATTACCAGGTGGTGAAATCCAACCAGCTATGAAAACTGGTTTGATTGAAGCAGCTGAGTTTAACAACCCAACTTCAGACTCTCAATTTGGTATGCAAGATGTTTCTAAGCACTATCACTTAGGAAGCTTCCACCAATCTCAAGAGATGTTTGAGATACCAGTAAATAAAAAAACATATAATAGTTTATCACCAGCACACCAAGCAATATTGAAAAATGCTGCTTACGCTGCAAACAGTGATAACTACTTTAAAGCTCTAGTAAGATATTCAGCTGACTTAGCTAAATTGATGAATGAGCATAAAGTTAATGTTTACCAAACTTCTGATGAAATTTTAGCTCAACAATTAAAAGGTTGGGATAAAGTGATCGGTGATTTCAATAAGAAAGATCCTTTCTTTAAAAAAGTTGTCGATTCTCAGAAATCATATGCTAAGAGAGTAATGAAATACTTGCTGATGAATCAGCCAAATTACAAACTTGCGTATGAAAATGAGTTTGGTCCAATTGGAAAAGTTAAGATATAATCAACTTTTATAAATTTTATTGAGGGGGCTTCGGCCCCCTTTTTTATTTGATTATTAAGATACAATTCAATAAAAGTTAATATTTATGATGAGATCATATATAAAGTTTGCTGATCGCTTGAGCGTCTCGATGGGCAAGGCTTTTTCTTGGTGTATTGTTATCTTAATGGGTGGAACATGCTATGAGGTATTTATGGCATATGCACTAAATGCTCCTACTTTATGGAATTTTGATTTTAGTCTTCAAATGTATGGAGCAATTTTTATGATGGCCGGTGCTTATACATTATCAACTGAAGCGCACGTTAGAGGAGACGTTATCTATAGATTATTCTCTCAAAAAACACAGGCTTATATTGATTTAGTTTTATATTTTATTTTCTTTTTTCCAGGCGTTATCGCTTTAGCTTTTTATGGTTACGAGTATGCCGCTTTAGCTTGGAAAATTGGAGAGACCAGCTGGAACAGTCCAGCACAAATACAAATTTATATGGCAAAGTCTTTAATACCTTTGTCAGGAACTCTTTTAACATTACAAGGTATTAGTGAAGTATTTAGATGTTTAATTTGTATTAAAGAAGGTGGTTGGCCAGAAAGAGTTTCAGCAGATGCAGAGGAAACTGAAAAAATATTAATGAGAACTGCGCAGAAAGGAAATGTAGACGATGTTATTTAGTCTTACAAATCCAGAAGTAGCGATTATGATGATGGGGATATTTTTATTTGCCGTCTTATTAGGTTTCCCTATTGCATTCACATTAATGGCAATGGGTTTGGGTTTTGGATATTATGCTTACTTTGATCCAACAAAAATGGAACATCTTTTTGATAATAGGATATTCCAACTTTTTTGTGCAAAATACCTATACGGTAATGGACAACAATGTCTTAACCGCCGTACCACTTTTTCTATTTATGGGTTATTTAGTTGAAAGAGCGGGAATAGTTGCAAAATTATTTTTTGCAATACGATTAGCATCCCACAAACTTCCTGCTTCAATGGCAGTTGCAGCATTAATTACTTGTACTTTATTTTCAACAGCAACAGGAATTATTGGAGCAGTTGTTACTTTAATGGGACTTTTAGCTTGGCCTGCAATGGTCAAAGCAGGTTACGATAAAAAATTTGCCTCCGGAATAATTTGCTCTGGTGGGTGTTTAGGAATTTTAATTCCACCAAGCATTATGTTAATTGTTTACTCAGTTATTGCACAGTTATCTCCTTTAAGATTATTTGCTGCTGCAATATTTCCAGGATTGATGTTAGCTGGATTATATATAGGTTATGCAGTTTTTAGGGCTTGGTTAAATCCATCAATAGCTCCAAAACCAGCTGCAGAAGAGATACCACCACCATCTGTAATTATGAGAGAAGTTTTAGTTTCATTCTTACCCTTATTTTCACTTATAATTTTAGTTTTGGGTACTATACTTGCGGGTATTGCTACTCCTGCAGAGGCTGCAGCTGTAGGTGCTTTTGGTGCTTTAGTGCTTTCCTATTTCTATAAAACCTTAAAATGGAAAAATTTTAAAGAGTCAGTATTTTTAACAGCAAAAACAACAGCTATGATTATGTGGTTGTTTATCGGCTCTTGGACTTTCGCTTCTGTTTTTTCTTATTTAGGTGGACATGAAGTATTTGAACATTTCTTTAAATCTTTGAATCTTCAGCCTTGGCAGTTCTTAGTAATAACCCAAATAATTATTTTCTTATTAGGGTGGCCACTAGAATGGACAGAAATTTTAATTATTTTTGTCCCAATTTTTTTACCTTTGGTTGAATTTTTTGGAGTAAATCCATATTTCTTTGCAATGTTGATTGCATTAAACTTACAAACCTCATTTTTAACCCCACCAATGGCAATGTCTGCATACTATTTAAAAGGTGTGCAATCAAGAAATGTTGAGTTGATGCAAATATTTAGTGGTATAATGCCTTTTTTGGGAATTGTAATTTTAGCAATGGTTTTAATGTATCTGTTTCCAGGAATAGCACTTTGGTTGCCTGAGACTTTATTTGCTAATTAACTTTGAATGACAGACGTATTCTCTTTAAGTCTAGAAGAATTGAGTGAAAAAATAAAGAGTGGTCAACTTACATCAGTTGAAGTTTGTGAAACATATATAGATAGAATAAAAAAGTTTGATAAAGATATAAAAGCCTGGGCACACTTTGATAGGAAGATTTTATTAGAAAAAGCAGCTGAAGCAGATGAACATAGAAGAGCTGGTAAACCTACAGGTTCTCTTCATGGAGTGCCAATTGCAGTTAAAGACATAATAGGAACTGTTGATATGCCAACTGAATGTGGAACTGTTATAAGAAAAGGTAAATCTTATTCACAAAATGCCGAAATAATTGATTTGCTTCATGCATCAGGAGCAATTGTTATGGGCAAAACAGCAACTTCAGAACTTGCTTATTTGGGCCCTCCACCAACCACAAATCCACATGATAAAAGTAGAACACCAGGCGGTTCATCAAGTGGATCGGCTGCTTCTGTCGCCTCTTTTATGGCACCAGCTTCTATTGGCTCACAAACAGGTGGATCTATAATTAGACCAGCATCTTACTGTGGAGTTGTTGGTTACAAACCAAGTTATGGACTTATTTCACGAAATGGTGTTTTGAGAACATCATATAATTTAGACCAAATTGGTATGTTTGGTCGTAAGGTTGAAGATGTAGCTATGCTAGCGAAAGTGTTGATTAAAAAAGATAAGTATGATCCTGCTACAATTCACTATTCAACAGAAAATATTTTATCAGAAACAAAAAAAGGTCCGATATTTGAGCCTAAGTTTATTTTTTATAAAACTGATCATTGGAAAATAATTGATAAAAAATCAAGAGAGGCTTTTGAGTATTTTATTAATTCTTTCAAAAAAAATATTGAGATCTTTGATACTCCATCGTATTTCAAAGATATACACAAATATCATCAAGTTATTCATGAAACTGATTTAGCTAATAATTTCTCAATTTATTATAAAAAGTATAAAAAAAAACTTTCTAAATATATGCAGGATGCTATTTCAAACGGAAACAAGTATACTGCTAAAGAATATGCTGAGGCAATTGATTTTATGAAAAGAAGCTATGACTCTTATGAGGAGGTATTTGAGGATTATCACGGAGTTTTATCCCCATCCAGCCCTGGTGTTGCACCAAAAGGCTTAAAAAGCACTGGCACAGCGGAGTTTAATAAAGTTTGGTCTTATCTTGGAACACCGTGTATTTCACTACCTTTACTTGAGGGAGAAAATAATTTACCATTAGGAGTTCAATTAATTGGTAATAAATATGACGATCACAGATTTTTAGGTATTGCCAAGTGGTTAGAGAAAGAATGTCAGGAATAATCGTATGAATAAAATAACAACATTAATAGGTTTATCGTTTGCTGTTTTCTTTTTAGTTGGTTTGGCAACAACGCTTACTAAATCAATGATGATAGGTTTTCTCGATGTATTGCCAGTTTATTTTTTAATGGCTGCTGCTATTATTATGATGATTTACGAAGCCTTTTTTGATAAAAGTTAATTTCAATTAAATTGACTAGTTCGAAAAAAAATTTTTTTTCATTTTCATTATTATTTATTCAGCCAATTTTTATGGCCAGTAATCTTGTTGTAGCAAGAGGTGGTGTTGAGTTTGTACCTCCAATATCATTAGCTTTTTGGAGATGGACACTAGTTTTTCTAATATTACTACCTTTTACATACATAACATTAAAAAAAAATTTTAAGACCATTAAAAAAGAATATAAAAAATTATTTTTTTTAGGTTCGATGGGATGTGGGGTATGTGGAGCTTTTCCGTTTTTAGCAGGCGAAACTACAACTGTAACGAATATGGGAATAATTTATACATCCTCACCAGTATTCATAATTTTGATTTCTTACTTTTTCTTTCATGAAAAAGTAAACTTCACAAAAATAATTGGATTAATCGCATGTTTAATAGGAGTTTTTATAATCATTATAAAAGGAGATTTAAATTTACTAATTAATTTACAATTTACGATTGGTGATTTATGGATGTTGGCTGCTGCAATCGGATGGGCATTATATTCTATTTATTTATTTTACTGGAGTTCAGAACTTAAAATTTTTGAAAGATTCACTCTTATATCATTTTTTGGAGCTTTAAGTTTATTACCATTTTATATTGGTGAAGAGATATTTTATAAACATACAGCTTTTATACCTGAATTTTACTTTTGGGTAATTTTCGCTGCTATTTCCCCGGGAATAATAGCTTTTACACTTTATACTCTTGCTCAAAAAAAATTAGGTGCATCTTTAACAGGATTCACTCTTTATATTTTTACAGTTTATGGAGCAATTTATGGGTATTTTTTATTTGATGAAAAATTTGAAAATTATCACTTCATTGGAACGATATTAGTGTTTTTTGGCATATATTTAGCAAAGAAAAAAAATGTTGAAAAAGTATAGGAATAATTTGTTGTTATTTTTTCAAATAATTATTTTTGTTTATTTTTTAATTATGTTTTTTTTATATTTTTATCAGAGAAATTTATTATATCATCCAAATGAAAATAATTATTCTGGTGATCAAATATCAGTCCCCATTGAAAAAGTAAAAATTAATACAGATGATAATATTGAATTATTGGGTTGGTTTCATAAAAAAGATTTAGAAAAATATAAAACTGTTTTATTTTTTCATGGAAACGCTGGTTCACTTGAAAATAGAATTCATAAATTAAATCACTTTCATAAAATGAATGTTAACTTTTTAATAATTGCCTGGAGAGGGTTTAGTGGTAATAAAGGAAAACCATCTGAGAAAGGCCTTTATGAAGATGGGAAAAGTGGAATAAATTGGCTAATTAGCAAAGGTGTCAAAGAAGAAAACATTGTTATTTATGGTGAGTCATTAGGAACTGGCGTTGCAACTCATTTATCACAAAATAAAAACTTTGCTGGTATTGTATTGGAAACTCCTTTTACTTCTATGATTGACGCAGCAAAAACGTTTTATCCATACATACCCGTGAGTTTATTATTGAAAGATAAATTTGATAATAAAAGCAAAATTCAAAATATAAAAATTCCAATTCTAATAATGCATGGTGAGGCTGATCAAATAGTTCCATTTTTTATGGGAAAAAAAATGTATGAAAAAGCAAATGAACCAAAATATTCTTATTTCACAAAACATGACAATCATATGATGGAGTATGATGAAAACCTTGTTAAAGCCCTTAATTCTTTTTTAAAAAGTTTAAATTAAGCCACAATCTCAACAAATATACTTCAGAATTTAATTTTATTAATAGATAATGAAAAAATTATCTTTTTTATTAATTGTAGTCTCTATTTTTATCACGAACGTTTATTCACAAGATGAATTTTTTCAACCAGATGATTTATTCCATATAGATCATATGGACTCACACAACAAAGAGTTTAGCTTATATTTTAAAGGTAGAGAAAAATCTATTTTAGCAAGAGGCGAAAATAGTAATTATATAAATGATTATCCGAAAGATCTTTATATTTATAATCACTTAACAAAGTCCTCTTCACCTTTAATTTCTTATGAGTGGTTTCCTTCAAAAGCTAAATATTTTTTACAAGAATACGATTTTCCAGTATTTCCAGATGATTTTGCATATTATTTATTAAAAGATGACAAAACACTAATAATGATTAGTGCTGTGAAAAGTTTAAATGCTAATTTTAAATATGATATCAGTAGTAAGAAACTAGAACTTTATCCTACAACTGGTAAATTTGATTTTATAATCTCTTCATTTTCTAAAGATTGTGGTCATTATAAATTTGATGATAATTACAAATGTAATATTTATAAACCTTTGATCTCTAGTAATTTAATCAATTAATTTGAGTAAAAGCTTCAGCAAATTTTTCTGCTTCAAATAACTGTAAATCGTCTTCTTTTTCTCCTAAGCCTAGTGCAATTATTGGAATTCCATATTTTTTTGCTAACGCTAACAAAATTCCACCTTTGGCTGTGCCATCTAATTTTGTCATGACAATACCTGTTATTGGGATAATTTTATTAAATTCTTCGACTTGATTTAATACATTTTGTCCTGAGGTTGCATCTAAAACTAAAATAACATTATGAGGCGCGTTGGGATTTATTTTTTTTGTGACATTTGCTATTTTTTTGTATTCTTCCATTAAATTTTTTTTATTCTGAAGTCTGCCCGCAGTATCTATTAAAACTTGATTAAAGTTATTTTTAATGGCTTCATCCACCGCTTTAAAAGCTACTGAGGCTGGATCAGCTCCTTGAGACGATTTTACTATTTTAACCCCTACTCTATTTGCCCAATTTTCTAATTGTTCAATTGCAGCAGCACGAAAAGTATCTGAAGCTGCAAATACAACTTTATTACCATTAGTTTTCAATATTTTTCCTATTTTACCGATAGTTGTTGTTTTCCCAACACCGTTCACACCAGAAATTAAGGTTGCATTGAGCTCTTCTTTTTTTTCAAAAAAGGATTTATTTTCCAAGGGTTTCATCAGAAAAATTATATATTCTTTTAAAATAGAGTTTATTTCATTAGATAAATCTCCACTAGGATCAATTTTTTTTCTAGAAATTATTTCTTTTATTTCAGACGCTGCCTCAACTCCCACATCTGATCGAATTAAAAATTCCTCAATTTTATTTAAATTTTCGTCATTAATTTCTTTTTTGACAATTATTTCTTTAAGTCCAGATGTAAATGCTGATGCACTTTTCTTAAATCCGATTTTAAATTTATCAAAGATACCCATTACAATTTTATCTTTATTTCTTTAATATCTGAAACAGGTCCTTTCATGTGAATAGAATTATTTTCATCTATTGAAATTGATAATTTTCCATTTGCAAATTCTATATCAGTTTTATTTTCTGTAAGATTATTTAATTTACCTGCATATGCTGTAGCACACGCTGCAGTTCCACAAGCTTTAGTAAGACCAGCTCCTCTTTCCCAAACTTTTACTTTGATCAAATTTTTATTAAAAATTTGAGCAATTGTTACGTTACATTTCTCTGGGAAGATTTCGTGATTTTCTATCTCAGGGCCAATTTTCTCTATATTGAAATCCTCAATCCTTTTAACAAAAAAAACAATATGTGGGTTACCAACATTAATTGCAGTGCCACCTAAGTACTCATTTTTATTTGTATCAATAATTTTGATATTTAAGTTCTTTGTATTCATTTCTTTTGATAAAGGTATTTCATCCCATTTTAACTTTGCTTTACCTATTTCAGTTGTAACAATTTTTTTTTCTAGAATTTCAGATTTTAATTTTCCAGATAGCGTATTTAAAATTATAGAATTACTATTTTTTTCTTTTGAAATTAAATTTGCAGCACATCTAGTTCCATTTCCACATGCCCCAGACTCTCCCCCATCTGAATTAAAAAATCTTAAACTTGCATCTGCAGAACTATCTGGCTCAATAAATATTAGTTGATCACAGCCAATAAAATTTCTGTCACAAATTTTAACTATCTGGTCCTTCGTCAAATTGGTAATTTTTTCTCTATTATCGATTATCACAAAATCATTACCCAATCCGTCCATTTTAAAAGCTTTGATGTCCATATATAGTTATTTAACTTATTTATTGACTTTTTGAACCTCTATTATAGTTTGTGGCAGTTTCCGCAAAAACATTAAATTTGCGGTGTCTTTGGAAACAAAGAGATCGACACTAGTCAGCGAGGGTTCGCCCACTAGTGCGATTACTGCTGTGTGTAATAAATATGTTTGAAAATTTGACAAATAAATTCGAGGAAGTTTTTTCCTCTTTGAAAAAAGCTCCATCACTTGATGAAAATCAGGTTGATGAAGGACTAAGAGGTATCAGACAAGCTTTATTAGAAGCTGATGTGTCTCTTGAAGTTGCTAAAGATTTTATTGAAAAAGTTAAACCAAAAGCCTTAGGCCAAGAAATTATTAGGTCAACATCTCCTGGGGATATGGTGGTAAAGATTGTTTATGATGAGTTAGTAAATCTTTTAGGGGAAAAAAATAATGAAGTAAATTTAAATGCTGTTCCACCAGTACCAATGATGCTAGTTGGCTTACAAGGTTCTGGTAAAACTACTACAACAGCTAAACTTGCAAGATATTTAGAAAATACAAAAAAAAAGAAAGTAATGATGGTCAGTTTAGATATTTATAGACCAGCTGCCCAAGAGCAATTAAAATCTTTAGGCGAACAAAATAATATTTTAACTCTTCCAATAATCGAAGGCCAACAACCTAGTGATATTTGCCAAAGAGCAATTAGTGCAGCAAATTTAAATGGTGCTGATATTATCTTATTTGATACTGCCGGTAGAACACAAATAGATTTGCAGATGATGAGCGAAATTAAACAAATCGAAAATACAATTAAACCTGCAGAGACTTTTTTAGTTGCAGACTCACTTACTGGGCAAGTAGCTGCATCAGTAGCAAAAGAATTTAATAATACGGTTAATTTGTCAGGAATTATTTTAACAAGAGCAGATGGTGATGCCAGAGGTGGAGCTGCTGTAAGTATGAAATTTGTTTCACAGGTCCCAATAAAATTTTTAGGTATCGGTGAAAAAATTGAAAACCTTGAAGTTTTTCATCCAGACAGAATTGCAAATAGAATTCTTGGGATGGGAGATATTGTTTCTCTTGTTGAAAAAGCAGCCCAAGATCTTGGAGAAGAAAATATTAAAAAAACAGAGGAAAATTTAAAAAAAGGACAATTCTCAATGCAAGATTATTTAACCCAACTTAGACAAATGAAAAAAATGGGTGGTATTGAGGGCATCATGTCTTTCATGCCAGGCGTTTCAAAAGTAAAATCTCAAATGGATGCAGCTGGAATTGATGAGAGTGTTATTACAAAAAACGAGGCTATAATTTTATCAATGACCAAAAAAGAGAGAGAGAACCCAAAAATAATTGACGGTTCTAGGAAAAAAAGAATTGCTAGTGGTTCAGGAACTGATCCAGCCACTATCAATAAATTGTTGAAACAATTTAAAATGATGTCTGAAATGATGAAGAAGATGTCAAAAGGAAATCTGAAAGGTATGTCTGACAAAGGAATACCTCCAGAATTATTTAATCAATTAAAATAAAAAGGAGAGTAAATGTTAAAACTAAGATTATCTAGGGGTGGTACAAAAAAAAGACCTGTTTACAAAGTTGTTGTGGCTGATAGTCGATTTGCAAGAGACGGCAGATTTATAGAGAAAGTCGGTTTTTTTAACCCGCTATTACCAAAAGAAAAAAAAGAAAGAATTGGATTAGAGGCTGAGAGAATAAAATATTGGTTAGGTCAAGGCGCACAACCTACAACAAGAGTAGCTAGAATTTTAGGTGAGAATGAATTAATGCCTATGCCTGCTAATGGTAATAACCCTCAGAAAGCAATTCCAAAAAAAGATAGAAAAAAAGA
>CABZPB010000011.1 GCA_902527485.1 uncultured Pelagibacteraceae bacterium | reverse complement strand
ATTTATTGTTGTTAGATGAACCACTATCAAACGTTGACCAAAGCTTTAAGGAAGAAATTCAGGAGAAATTAAAAAAGATATTAAAAAATTCTAAAATCACAACAATAATAGTAACACATGACTCATATGAGGCTTTTTATCTAGGATCAAAATGTGGAATAATCTTAAATCAAAAGCTAAAACAATTTGATGATCCTTATGATGTTTATCACTTACCAAACTCGATTGAAGTAGTTAACTTTTTAAATAGAGGAACTCTTATCCCGGCAGAAGTAACAAGTCCTAAAAGTTTAGAGAATAAAGACCTTGGAACAATTACAGGAAATTTTACTAAACCTTTTCCAATAGGATCTAAAGTAAAGCTTTTAGTGCAACCAGAAGATCTGCATCATGACGATAAAAGTAACTTAAAATTTGAAGTAGTTGATAGGAAATTTAGGGGTACTAATTTTATTTATACTCTTAAAACACCAAGTGAAACGCTTATTCCTGTTTTTGTTCATTCTCACCACATTCATCAACACGAAATAGATGAAAAATTTGGTATTAAAAGACCAATTCATATTGATCATATAGTTTGCTTCTAATAAAAGCTTTTAAAAATGCACAGCAAGTTTAAAATTTTTTTAAAAGGAATTATTGATGTAAGTCCATTGATGATACCAGTGATACCATTTGGGTTAATATTTGGTGTTTTGGCGATTGATGTTGGATTTACTCCAGTGCAAACAATCGGAATGTCTTTAATAGTATTTGGTGGTGCCTCGCAAATTGTTCTTTTACAACTATTTTCGGGGGGAGCATCTTCTTTAGTTATTATAAGTTCAGTTGGTGCAGTAAACTCAAGACATTTGCTTTATGGCGCAGTTGTATCAGAACATTTATCAGACTTAAAATTAATTTGGAAAATCGTAATTTCTTATTTCTTAATAGATCAAGCATTTGCAATATCAAATCAATATTTTAAAAAAACCAAAGAGAGAAATAAATATTTTCACCTAGTTGGAGGTGGTGCCACATGCTGGATTATTTGGCAATCAACTACATTATTGGGAATCATACTAGGATCAGCTATTCCAGAAAAACTTGGATTGAGTTTTGCGGTTCCATTAACTTTTCTAGCATTACTAGTAAATGATTTTAGAAAATTCACAAATGTAATTGTAATAGTTGTCTCAGGATTAGTGGCTACGTTTGGCTACAATTTTATTCCTTTTAAAGCTTATATAATAGTCGCTGCTTTGACTGGATTGTTTACGGCAATGATACTAACAAGAAAAGTTAATGCAAAATGAGTAATTGGGCTTTGATAATATATTGTGGAATAATTACTTATCTAACGAGATTTACGATGATTGCTCTAGTCAAAAAGGAGATGTTTAGTGACAGGATGAGAGAAGTGTTGTCATTTGTACCTTCAGCGATATTTCCAGCTATTATTTTTCCTGCAATTTTAATAAATGACCTAGGTTTATTTCAAATAGATAATAACCCAAAAATAATCGCAGCAATAATTGCAACAGTTATAGGGATATTTACAAGAAGTATAATTGCGACAATATTTTCTGGATTAGTCTCTTACTGGCTTTTAATTTTTGTTATATAAATTTTTTATGAAAAAGTTATTAATTTTGTTTTTTTGCATCATTTCTTTTAATGCTATTGCGATGGATAAAAAAACAACTTTCAGTAAAGACCTGTTTAACAAAGCACAATCCGAAGGTAAATTTGTTGTGGTGAGTTCTTGGATTAAATACTGTTCCTCTTGCGCGGGTCAAATGAAAATTTTAAAAACCGCAAAAGAAAAGGGTGAATTATCGGATATCAAATTTGATAATATTGAATATTTCTCTTTTGACGTAACGAATAAAGAAATTTCAAATTTATTAAATGTACAATATCAAACTACACTTTTAATTTTCAAAAATAATGAGGAGATATATAGAAGTGTTGGTGAAACAACTGAAGATTTAATTTACGAAGCTATAAAATCCTCGATTAAGATTTAAGATCCTAATTTAAGATTACATTCAACATTGAAATCAATTTTTTCTGGTTTTCTTAAATTAAGATTGTTCATAATATCAATATACTCATCTACATTTCTAACCTGTAATCTTGGATTAGATCTTTTTTCTTTCCCGATTGTACTAACTGTTTCGCCTTTATAATCATGGGCTGGATACAAAAGTGTTTCATCAGGCAATTTCAATAGTCTATTAAAAATTGAATTATAAGCATCTTTAGAACTTCCATTTTGAAAATCAGTTCTACCAGTACCATTAATTAGTAAAGTATCACCAGAAAATAAATAATTTTTCATCAAAAAACAAAAACTATCAGATGTATGCCCAGGTGTATAGAGCGCTCTGATTTTGACACTATCAAGTTCAATTATTTCATCATCTTTCACTTTTACTTCAACAGCATCTGTTGGAGTATGTTCTCCCATTATAGTAACACACTTTGTTTTATCTCTTAATTTACCTGCACCTGTAAC
The DNA here is from genome assembly GCA_902527485.1 of uncultured Pelagibacteraceae bacterium. Lineage (GTDB taxonomy): Bacteria > Pseudomonadota > Alphaproteobacteria > Pelagibacterales > Pelagibacteraceae > Pelagibacter. Next base: position 30,171 of record CABZPB010000011.1, on the reverse strand, counting down.
GTGATCAGCATGAATGTGAGTATCTATTACTTTAACTAATTTTAAATTTAATTGATTAAGTATTTTAATATAATCTTCAACGTTCTCTAAAACGGGATCTATAATTAATGCCTCTCTTCCTTTTGCTGAGGCAATTATGTATGTGTAAGTACTGGATTTTTGGTCAAAAAAACTTGTTTAAAAATCATTATTAAATATTATCATAATATCATGCAAACCACCAGATTTGAATGGTCATGTAAAAATTCCTGGAGACAAAGTGCAAAAAATACTGCATGGTGTTTACTTGGTTGTTCAATAGGAGATTTTGGAACTATTTTATTTTTTTTCAAATAACAAAAATAACTTTTCCTGTTTTGGCCATAATGTTATTAGCTATTTTAAATGGCTTGATAACTAGCATAATACTCGAAACTATTATTTTATTGCGTCAAAATTTTAAATTCAAAAATGCAATAAAAACCGCTTTAGGTATGAGTTTTATTTCAATGATAAGTATGGAAACCACAATGAACTTAACAGATTATTTTTTAACTGGTGGAGCAATATTAACATGGTGGGTCGTACCTTTAATGCTTATTGTAGGTTTTTTAACACCATGGCCTTATAATTATTGGAAATTAAAGAAATATGGCATCAACTGTCATTAAAAATTGGGATAATCAAACTTGGCTATCTTCAAAAAGTTATATTAATGCATTCAATAAATTTTTAATCAAAAAATATCAGTATTAGTTCAAACTCTAAATTCTTAGATATAGGATGTGGAAGGGGTAATATTATAGGCTCTCTAAGCTCAAAATTAAAATTCAATAAAAAACCTTTAGGAATTGATATCATTGATCACAAAGACAGAGATAAAAGAATTAATTTTGAAAGGATTAATGCAATAAATTTTTCAAAAAAAAATAATCAAAAATTTGATTTTATAATAATCAAGCAAACAATTCACTTAATGAAGTTTAATGAAATAAAAAAGATATTAAATCTATTAAAAAAAAAGTTAAACCAAAATGGTAAAATTCTAATTTTTACCTTAGATACGAATAAAAATGAAATCCCAACATTCAAAAAGATGAGGCAAAAACTTAATAAATCTCTTATACGAGATATGAAGATACAAAAAATAATCAAAAAATTATATCCCCACGTAATTAAAAAAAAATTTATCTATAAAGTAAAGATTAAAAAAAAAAATTATATAGAGATGATTAAAAGAAGGTATATCTCAGTTTTGATACCCTTAAAAGAAAAACAAATTATTCAAGGAATAGAAGAAATTCAATCCAAACACAGAAGTATGCTAAGATTTAAAGATAAATTAATTTGTACTATTCTATAAAATTCTTCTTAGTAAATTTTCTTTAAATATAATTTTGTGGATTATAACGGCAGATATATGTAATGTTATTAATCCTATAAGCGTGTAATTTCCGATTATATGTATTTCGTAAAATATTTCTGCTAAATCAAAATTATCTTGAATTTCAAGATTAAAAAAAAACATATTAAGCTCCTCACCGTTATATAATTTTTTTAGAGCACCTGAGATAGTAATCATTAAAATTGAAATATATAAAAACACATGATTTAATTTTGCAATTATTTTCTGACCAGGAAAAATACTATTATTTAATTTTGGAGTTGGATTAAAAGTTTTATAAATAAGCCTAAGTATAGTTAAGTAAAATATACTAATACCGACTATAACGTGAATATTTTCTATGGTTAATCTTTTCTCATTAAAATCCATTTCTACTAGATACATGCCTAAAGGAATTTGAATTATTAATACTGTGGCACTTAACCAATGAAATATTCTGGAAATAGCTCCATATTCTGTTAGGGTATTCTTTAATTTCATATGTTATTTATTATAAAAGTAATTAAATATTTTTTCTGCATTTTAATTTTCGTATTATTGTCACTTCCAGTTAATTCTGAAATGTCTGTTGAGGAAATAATAAAAGGAAGAAAAGCTCTATTTAGCAAGAATTATAGCACTGCAAAAAGAGTACAAGCTTTGGCCAGTAAAGGAGAATTTGATAAGTCGAAATCTTTAATGATAGAAATGAGTGAAAATTACAAAACTTTAATTGAATATTTTCCAGAAAATTCAAAAGAAGGTTTTAAAACCGAGGCCCTTCCTTTGATCTGGGAAAATAAAAAAGAGTTCAATGATTTAATGAAAAAATCATCGGATGATATGATCAAATTAACATCATTAATAGAGGACTCTGATGATATTAGGGCTTCTCTAACTCAAATGATGTGGAGCAATTGCAAAGCTTGTCATAGTAAATTTAGAGCACCACATTAAATTTAGAATTGACGAAGGGTTTGCTTTTTGGTTATTTAACCAAAAAAGCATCCCTTAATCACTTCTTTGGCACTTAAGTCTAACTAGACTTTTTTTTCTGTTTTCGTTTTTATGAAATATAAAGCTAGCCAGCTAAGTATCAGGTGGCATTTTATTCATAGAAACTACCTCCTTATGAAAAAATACTAAATCTTAGTTAAGTTGTATTCAACTAATTTATTTTAATTTAAATAAAATATATTTCTTGAATACAACCTGACTGTTTTGTAATATTCAGCCTTCATAAAAAATTCACTTTAGAATAGAAATATTATTTGCATTAACATTAATTCTGGTTAAGATAAAATCATGAAATATGTAAGCGGGCTTATAAATCTTTTTATAAGTTTGGTTATTTCCACAATAATTATTTATGCAATAAATTTTGCCGCTGGTTTTGCCGGAGCGGATTATTCTTTTACAAATGGTGAAGTTTTTGTAATGTGGATTTTAATGGCAATCTTAGTAAATAATTGCTTTAAAAAATAATATTCATTTTATGAATAACTCAGTAAAGACAGACGATGTTATTTTTAACTTTTTTAAACAAATTTGCGATGAAAAAGATGATAAAAAGCGTGTTGAGTTAGGAAATAGCTGGATAAGAGCCATGGAGACAAATTTAGTAAACATGGAGGCAAATTTAGATGAAAAAGATAAAATTAAACATAAAGAAAATATTCAAAATAATCGTGATCACTTAAATAGTCTCAAAGGCAAAAATTCAGCTGAATGGAAAGAATATGCAACCAAATGTATGGTTGAAATCATGGGTAATAAAGTATAATTAAACTTTAAAGGGGTGTCTTAACAGACTGAGATTAAACCCTAAGAACCTGTCCGGTAATTCAGAAAGGGATACAAATGGATAACACATTTTTTTTAAGCCAATCAACTTCACTAACTTTAGTTATTATTATAAGTTTGATATTTGTTTTGTTGGGCCTATATAACTCGAGAAACTATCAAGGTTTAAACAACTATTTAACCGCAGATAGAAATATTGGATTATTTTCTTTAACAACAAGTTTAACTGCTTCAGCTTTAGGAGCCTGGATACTATTCGGCCCAGCATCAGCAGCAACATGGGGAGGAATAGGAGCTATTATAGGATATTCACTTGGAACTGCCTTTCCAATGTTTTTTTTAATATATCTTGGAAAAAAAATTAGAAAAGACTTCCCTAAAGGGTCTTCTTTGATTGAGTTTATGCGCAAAAAGTTTGGAAAAAGTTTATTTAAATTAATTTTATTAATGACAATTTTTTATATGTTTATCTTTCTGTGTGCTGAAGTTACTGCTGTAGCTGTTTTAATTAATTATATTTCAGGTACAGAGCTTTGGATAACTGCTCTAATTGTGCTTATATCTACACTTGCATATACTTTGTACGGGGGTTTAAGAGCGTCAATATTTACTGATAATATTCAGATGGTTGTTATTGCAGTTCTTTTGTTAATTTCTTTAGCTTATATAAGCTCTTTTACAGGATCTGAATTTTCTTTTGATTTTATAAAAGAAAAAAATCCTCAACTATTAAGCTATTCTTATGTGCCAAGTTATACAGCTGGTCTAACTTTTTTTATTGCAGTAGCAGCAACTAATTTATTTCATCAGGGTAATTGGCAAAGAGTGTATGCTGCAAAGAATTTTGAAACTCTTAGAAAAAGCTTAATTATATCTTTTTTTATAATTATACCTATTGTATTTTACATGGGATTTTCAGGAATGGTCGCTTTCTCAATAGATCCAACTAAGAGACCAGATCTTGGTTTTTTTACATTATTACTTAAAGATCAAACAGAACTACTTTCTGTTGTAGTAATTATATTAGGTTTGGCATTAACTATCTCAACTTTAGATACTTTGGTAAATGCTATATCAAGCTTAATTGTTGTAGATGGTAAAGCAACATTTAATCTAGATAAAAAAACAAATTATTTAGATTTATCCAAATATGTAATTTTATTTTTATCTTTTATTTCTTTTATAGTTGCATCAAAAGGTTTTGATATTTTATATTTATTTTTACTAGCTGATTTATTCTGTTGTGCTTTTGTGCTTACCGTTTTTTACAGTTTTTATAATAAAAACATTAAAGAAAAAAATGCGTATATTTCAATTATAATTGGACTGATTGGAGGTTTTTTAATGTTTCCTGCTCCTGATTTTTCTAAAAGTTTATTAGTTGGTATCCTTTTACCCAAAGAATTGTTTATACCTATTGTGTCACAGTCATTATTATTTTTATCTTTTGTAATTGCAACTTTTTTACCATTATTAGTTTTAAAAGCTAAAAGGTTTTAATATTAGTCGATTGCATTAGAAAAATTAATGTCTATAAGTCTGACACAATGTCAGTTAACCAAATAGTAATTAATAATCTTTCCAAAGTTTATGATAATGGGTTTAATGCATTAAAAAAAGTTAGTCTTGAAGTTAAACAGGGTGAAATCCTTGCAATGCTCGGACCAAATGGTGCAGGAAAGACTACTTTAATAAGTATAATTTGTGGCATTGTTACACCCTCATCTGGTTCTGTTTCTGTTGATGGTTTTGATATTATCAAGGATTATAGAGAGACAAGATCTAGAATCGGCATGGTACCTCAAGAATTAAGTTTAGAGTCTTTTGAAACAGTTTTTGATACCGTATCATATTCAAGAGGTTTATACGGTAAATCCCCAAAACCTGAACACATAGAAAAAATTTTAAAGGATTTAAGTTTATGGGATAAAAAAAATCAAAGATTAAGACAATTATCTGGCGGGATGAAAAGAAGAGTTTTAATTGCTAAAGCTCTATCTCATGAACCAAAGATATTATTTTTAGATGAACCCACAGCAGGGGTAGATGTGGAATTAAGAAAAGAAATGTGGGAAGTTGTAGATACATTAAGAAAAACAGGAGTGACAATTATTTTAACAACTCATTATATTGAAGAAGCTGAAGCAATAGCAGATAGGGTTGGGGTGATTAACCAGGGCGAAATAATACTTGTTGAAGAAAAAAAAGAATTGTTAAAAAAGATGGGCCAAAAAAAACTTATAATTGAATTACAAGAAAGCATTAACGAAATACCAAAATCATTAGAAAAATATAATTTAAATATTGGAGACAATAAAATGTTTTTAAATTATACTTACAGTTTGAAAGAAAAACAAACAGGCATAACTAATTTATTGCAGGATTTAAAAGATACTGGTTTAAGATTAAGAGATTTAAAAACAGAGCAAAGTAATTTGGAGAAAATATTTGTTAATTTAGTTAAGGAAAATAATGAAATTTAATTATTACGGTTTTAAAGCTATATATGTTCATGAGATGAATAGATTTTTAAGAACTGTAGGTCAGTCGCTTCTATCACCAGTAATATCCACGTCATTGTATTTTGTTGTTTTTGGTTCAGTGATTGGAGGTTACATTCAAAAAATTGATGGCGTGAGTTATGGTTCTTACATCGTTCCAGGATTATTAATGTTAACACTGCTCACTCAATCAATAAGTAATACTTCATTTGGGATATTTTTTCCAAAATTTAACGGAACCATTACTGAGATCTTAGCTGCACCTATTTCTACACTTGAAACAGTCTTAGCTTTTGTAGGAGCAGGAGCTACTAAAACTTTAATTGTTGGCGCTGTAATCTTTATTACAGCTTCTTTTTTTGCTGATGTGTCTGTTGAGTATCCAGTATTAATGGTATTTTTATTGGTTTTAGTCTCTTTTACTTTTGCATTATTTGGTTTTTTAATTGGTGTTATAAGTAAAAACTTTGAACAAATGTCTATTGTTCCATCATTAGTTATTACACCAATGGTATTTTTAGGGGGTAGTTTATATAGTCTTGATATGCTGCCACCATTCTGGCAAACTGTTTCTTATTTCAATCCAGTAGTTTACTTAATTGATGGTTTAAGATTTTCATTTTATGGAATATCAGATTTTAATATTTGGATAAGTGTAGGATCAATGGTCTCATTTCTAGTTATATGTGTGATATCTGTATCAGTTCTCTTAAAAAAAGGTTATAATATTAAGACTTAATCAACCCATCATAACTAGGGTATTTATTAGTTAATATTATATACTTAAATATTTTTATTGAAATTGCTCTGACTCTGTTGAGCCCTCCATTGCCGTAGTCGCACTTTTACCACTACTTATTGTATTTGACACCGCGTCAAAATAAGATGTACCAACTTCTCTTTGATGTTTTACGCTTGTATACCCATCTTTTTCACGAGCAAATTCTAGTTGTTGAATTTTTGAGTATGCAGCCATACCTTCTTTTTTATATTTTTCTGCTAATTCAAAAATAGCAATGTTTTGAGTATGAAATCCTGCTAGTGTAATAAATTGAAATTTATAACCCATTTGGCTAATTTTTTGTTGAAATGATGCTATTTCTTCATCCGATAAATGTTTTTTCCAATTAAACGATGGAGAACAATTATAAGCTAAAAGTTTTCCAGGAAATTTCTCATGAATTGCATCAGCAAATTTTTTGGCCTCTTCAAGATTTGGTGTTGCTGTTTCACACCAAATTAAATCTGAGTAGGGTGCGTAAGCAAGACCTCTTGATATTGCTTGTTCTATACCAGCTTTTACATAATAGAAACCTTCTGGAGATCTTTCTCCAGTTAAGAAAGGTTTATCATTTTCATCAAAATCATTTGTAATTAATTTAGCAGCATTAGCATCTGTTCTTGCTAAAATAATCAAAGGAACATCTGCAATATCAGCTGCTAACCTAGCAGCTTTTAAGTTTTTAATCATCGTACCTGTTGGAACTAGTACTTTACCACCCATATGCCCACATTTTTTTTCACTCGCCAGTTGATCTTCAAAATGAACGCCAGCAGCACCCGCTTTAATAAATTTTTTTGCGAGCTCAAATACATTTAGAGGTCCACCAAATCCTGCCTCACCGTCAGCTATAATTGGAAGCATATAATCAATTCTTTTTTCTTTTTTCATATCGCCATCTTTTAATTCCATATGTTGGATTTGATCAGCTCTAATTAATGCATTATTCATAGACTCTACTAATTTCGGAGCGCTATCATAAGGATATAAAGATTGATCAGGATACATTTCTCCTGCACTGTTAGCATCAGCAGCCACCTGCCAACCACTTAAATAAATTGCTTTTAAACCAGCTTTTGCATGTTGGACTGCATGGTTGCCTGACAGGGACCCAAGAGTATTTACATAATTTTCAGTATTTAACAATTTCCACAGTTTTATGGATTGTTGTTTACAAATTGAATATTCAATTTTAATAGAACCTCTAAGTCTTTCAACTTCTTCTGGAGTATAATCTCTTTTAATCCCTGCAAATCTTTTTAAATCGTATGAGATATTTTCAGCACTCATTGTCGTTTCCTTTGGTTTTAAAAGCTATTATTGAAAAATGAAATTTAGTAGAAGTTATAAGATTTAGTTTGACTCTGTAAGTGTCTCAGTTAAATCGTTCATTCCACTAGAACCCCAGTCACAATGGTCATCTCGCATGTAGATCCCTCTGCTATTGTGTCTAGCTAGATCTTCATGTCTGATGATTTGAGCTTCTTTTTCAGTGTTTTTTAATTTTTCTTCCATGTAAATCTTATAATTTACAAAATTTACAAAATCTACTTAAAAGTTAAAAAGGCTTGTAAATCATAGAAAAATTTTGTAAAAATAAATTTACAAAATTTACAAATAGAAAATATGAGTCAATTAGATTTAAAATTGGGACCAAAAATCAAGGCTTTTCGAAGACAATTAGGTCTTCAAGCTAACAAATTAGCCGAAGATTTAAATATTTCACCCAGTTATTTAAACTTAATAGAGGGTGGCAAAAGAAAAATAGATGGAGATTTACTTTTAAAAGTTTGTGAAAAGCTGAATATTGAGCTTTCTCAATTAACCTCAAAAACTGACATTAATTTAGAAAATACTTTGTCAGAAATTCTTGATGATAAATTGTTTGAAGATTTAGATATTTTAGCCCCAGAAGTTAAAGATCTTGTTGGTACAAATCCTAAAATTGGCAGAGCAATAGTAAGATTGGGAGATATTTTAAAAAAGAAAGATCACGAAATGATCAATAAAATTGAGACAATATCTGGTAAGATCGTTGATAATAGAAAAAATTCGTTTCCAGGCGAAGTTATTTCAGATTTTTTACAAGAACATAAAAACTATTTTCCAAAATTAGAAGATTTTGCAAATAAAGTTTTTGAAAAAGTTCAAAAAAATAATCGAACAAGATATATATCTCTATGTGATTATTTAAAATCAGAATATGACATAACTGTAAAAGATGTTATTCCAGAGGAAAAAAAACCTTTTTCTAAGATATATCGAAAAAATAAAAAAGAGCTTTTATTAAGTGACTATAGTTCTCTAGAAACAAAAAAACTTCATGCAGCCGCCCAAATAGCTCAAGAAGGTTCTGATAAAGAAATTGAGGAATATTTAACTAAATTCAAATTTCCTTCCGATGAGTCTAAAAAATTGACTAAAGTTGCATTATTAAATTACTGTGGAGCGGCAATACTAATGCCCTATAAATTATTTCATGCGGAATGTAAAAAGCTAAAATATGATTTAGAATTATTGCAAAACACCTTTGCGACTTCTTTTGAACAAGTAGCGCATAGAGTAACTTGTTTACAAGATCCAAAATTACCAGGAATTCCATTTCATTTTTTAAGAGTGGATATGGCCGGAAATATTTCTAAAAGATTTTCTTTATCTGGAATAGAAATCCCAAGATATGGAGGTGCTTGTCCACGTTGGAACGTTTACTCAGCTTTGACGAGACCTGGGGTTATTCAAGCTGCAGTGAGTAAAATGTCCAATGGCGAAAAGTACGTATGTATTGCTAGAACAGTTGAAAAAGGAATTGGAAGATTTGGACAATCGAAAAGTATTTTATCGATAGGACTGGGATGCGAAGCAAAATATGCTAAGGAGTTTATTTACTCAGAAAATTTGAACATTAACGACAAATCCACAGAAATACCAATAGGTGTGTCATGTAGGACATGTGATAGATTAGACTGTTCTCAGAGAGCTTTTCCTCCTTTACACAAAAAATTTGATGTTGATATTAATTCTAGAGGTGTTTCAGTATATGTTGGAGACAAAAATTCTTAATTTAAAGTTTTATGATTAAATTTATAATACCAGCAATTATTGTTTTCTTAATTGTTCTTTTTTGGGAAAATATAAATGAATTAGTTTATAAGAAATTTAATATCAAAATAAATTACATTGTTGCAATAATTATTGTTGTAATTTTAGGAGCAATTTTTACTTTATTATATTTTTAATAAGTTGCTAATGAAAGATTAAACATGAAAGAAATATTTAAAAATGTAAAAGAAAAATTAGCATCCAAATATTTGGACAGCAATAATCTAAAAAGTGGCAACATACTCAAAAATGTAAAGGATCAATTAACTGCCAAATATCTTGAAAAAAAAACCTCTAAAAATATCAAAAAATTTAAACCTAGAATTAAAGCTAGATTGAGAAAAAATAAGCAGATAATTAATAAAAATATTGATAATTTTTTTGGTTGGATCAAGGGAGCAGAATTAGTTGAACTTAAACAATGTAATACAGCTGAGGACCCAGTAAGACCAGAATTAGATGTATCTTTCCGCACAAGTAATGGAAGAAAAATTTATGGTGTAAAATACAAAAAAGAAATTCATGCAGTTATGTGTTTTGCTTTTACAAATAAAGTTCCCAAGAATGTTGAGGAATTAGATAAGTTCAGTCAGGATGCATATTTACAAAGCACCCTTCGAGGGCAAAATGTGGGTCAAATTGCAATTGCATACACAGTTTGGTCCAAAAAAAAAGGTGGTGGTAAATTAATTGTTAATGAAGTTTTTAAAAAAATTAAAAGTTCAAATCACTTAAATAGACTAGTAACACTGTCGCCTCTCACAAAAATGGCGACAAAATTTCATAGTAAAAATGGTGCAAAGCTTCTACAAGTGAATGAAAATTCTCAAAATTTTGAGTACGAAATCATAAAAAAATAAAAAAGTTATTTAATTTATAGTTAAATAAAAAAATTTATATTTTTAACTTTATTTTAGGTGATTTGATTATTGGTTTCTTATAAGTGGGTAAACTTTTGGATTTAAATATTTTAAATTAGTTAATAAAATTAAAATTAAAGTAGTTAATCCAATAGTAATACAAAGGTATATTAAAACTTTAAAATCAAATTTCCATGCTAAATCAAATATATTTTCAATAATAAATTTTGAGCCAAAAACCGAAAAAAATACTGCAATTAATATCACTGATTTAAAAATGATTAAAAATTCAATTAACGATGAAAAAACAATCTCCTTTTTCGAAAATCCTAAAATTTTAAAAATTAAATTTTGATATTCTTTCATTTTTCCTTGTACAATTATTGCACTTGAAATCACTATTAAACCAATAACGATTGTTACTGCTGAAATTAATATAACAGCTATAAAAACTTTATTTAAAATAGAGGTTACTTTATTCAAATAATCTGCAATTTTTATCATTGATAAACTTGGAAAAATTTTAAGCATTTCTATTTCATTAAATTTGTCTAAATTTTTAAATTTTGTAGTTGCTAAGTACTCATGAGGAATTTTCATTGCAAATTCGGGATTAAACAGCATTGCAAAATTTATGTTAAGATCTCTGTAATCAACCTTCCTAAAATTAATTACTTCACCGTCTACCTCTTTGCCATATATATTTAAAGTGAATATATCGCCCAAATTGATATTAAAATCTTTCGCTACTTTTGCGTCTAAAGATATTTGAAGGTTATTAGGTTTAGATAAATCCCACCACTGACCTTTTACAATTAGATTATCCTCAGGTACATTTTTTGACCACGATGATCTCCTTTCACTTTCAATGACCCAGTAACTATCATTATCACTATCAATATACGTATTTGGATTTATACCGTTTATTTTAATAATGCCTGAAGAAACCATTGGTACGATTTCAATATTTGCGTCAGGATCCATTAACAAAATCTTTTTCTTAAACTTTTCTCTATCTCCATGTTGAATTCCTACAAAGAAATAATCTGGAGCAATATCAGGAATTGATTTTGCTATTTCTCTTTGAAAGTTTGTTCCAACTAGAGCTAAAGTTAATAGTAAAGTAACACCTAAACCTAAAGACATAATTGTAATAGGTGTAATACTTTTTGTTTGAGTTATATTTTTTATAGATAATTTTAAAGAGATACCTAAGTTAACTTTTAATTTTTTAAGTGAAAAAATTATAAATTTTGATAGTAAAAAAAACACAATTAGACAAATAAAAAATGCTCCAAAATAACCCAGGCTGTAGCTTGGATTTTCAGATTGGAAAGTGAATAATAAGATTAAGATCGATAGAAAAAAAATGCTTAAAATAGCTAATTTTTTTGAATAATAAAATTGTAAATTTTGAAATACATTTCTAAATAAATTTGAAGCTTTAACTTGGTCAATGGAGCTGATAGTCGGAATAGAAAAAATAATTAATACTAATAAACCTATAAAAAATATTTTAATAAAGTTAATATAAGAAATAGAAGGATAAATACTTAATCCAATACCATCAGATAAATATTTATTTGTAATAGGTACAGTCAAGAAACTAGTGGAGTATGCACAAATGCTGATGATGAATAGTAATATAACTAACTGAAGATAATAAATTTTTTTAATATTTCCGGAATAAAAACCAACAGCCTTTCTTACTGCAATGGACATATTGTTTTGATTAATGAAAGATAAAAAAGTATTAGAAATTCCAATTCCAGCAATTAACATTGCACTAATTGATACAAGTGACAAAAACTGTGAAAAATTATTAATAATTCGCTTCAATCCGCTGGCGGAGTCTTCAGGATATCTAAGCTTTACTTTTTGATCATCCTTAAAAATTTTTTCAATTTTTTTTTCAAAAATATCCGAATTTTTATTTTGTTTAAATTTTACTCTGTACTCATAATTTAAAAAACTACCAATTCCATTTAATTTCAAAATATTCAAAGTTTGTTCGCTTGCTAAAGCCCAATCACCAAAAGCCACAAACCCACTAACATCTGGAACAGACTTTACTTTACCAATAACTGTAAATTCTTGATCTTGAATATTTACAGTTTCATTAATTTTAATTTCAAGAGTTTTTGACAAACTCTCATTAATTAAAATTGTTTTTGGTTCATTGTGCATCCGTTCAAAAGCTCCCGTAGGCTCATAAATAATCTCACCGTAAAGAGGATATTTTTTATCGACTGTTTTTATTCTAGTAAATAAAGATTTATTTTCTTCACGATTAGTTGTTGAAAGCATTGTACTAAACTCAATCATTCGGGAGACAGTTGCGAATTCTTCGACCTTATTTATTAACTTCAAATTTCCTTGATTACGATTATAATCAATTTCAAAATCTCCTCCAAGCAATGCTCTAGCATTATTATTTAATTCTTTTTTTAAACTGTCTTCGATTGAAAAAATTGCACTTAATATAAAAAGACTAATAAATAGCGTTACAATAATACTTGATATTTTTTTATAATTCCTTCTCAAGTCTCTGAAAGCATATTTAAATATCATATTAATTTCAGATAAATTAATTAATTTTTCCATCTTTAATTTTAATTTTTCTGTCGGTTTTATTTGCAAGTTTTGTGTCATGAGTAACTATTATTAATGACGAACCCTCTTCTCTGACATAATTAAATAATATCTTAGAGATCATTAAAGAATTTTCTGTATCTAAATTTCCTGTTGGCTCATCAGCTAAAATTAATTCAGGTTTCATTGCAATTGCTCTTGCAATTGCTACGCGCTGTTGCTCACCTCCCGATAATTGGCTTGGTAAATTATTTAGTCGATGTCTTAGACCAAATCTATCCAATAATTCTTTTGCATTTCTTTCAGGATTTTTAAATTTATTAAGTTCAAGAGTTAAAGCAACATTTTCTACAGCTGTATAATTAGGAATTAAATAAAAAGACTGAAAAATTATACCAATACTTTTCTTTCTAATCTTTGATACTTGGTCATCATTCAATTTAGTTAACTCCTGACCTTGAAAAAATATTTTACCTGATGTTGCACGCTCTAACCCTCCCACCAACATTATTAAACTTGTTTTTCCTGAGCCACTTTCACCTACTATTGAGACAGTTTCTTTTTTTTTGGTAATTAGGTTAATATTATTCAATACACTTATATTATCCTTGCCAGTTTTATATTTAAGATTTACTTTTTTTAATTTAAGAAGAATACTCATGTATAAAAGTTTTATTATTAAAATAATTGTTCTCTGTCTACTGACCATAAACTCGTATGCAATTGAAAAAATTGTATTGTTTGGAGACAGTATAATGGCAGGTTATGGCTTACCCAATCAGCACCATTTGTCATTCATTTTGCAAGAAAGCTTAAAATCTAAAGGTTACAATATAGAGGTAATTAATGGAAGTGTGTCAGGCAGCACTTCATCAGGAGGACTAAATAGAGCAGAATGGACTTTATCAGAGCCTGGGATAGATTTAATGATTTTAGGTTTAGGTGCTAATGACATGTTAAGAGGTATTGAACCGAGCGAAACCAAAAATAATCTGGAAAAAATAATTCAAATTTCACTGAAAAAAAATGTCGATATCATTTTAACTGGATTGATTGCCCCCAATTCGCATGGATCAAAATATAAAAAAAAATTTGATAAGATTTTTTCAGATTTATCAAAAGAATATAAATTAGAACTTATTCCTTTTTTACTTGATGGTGTAGCTATGAATGCTGAACTTAATTTAAGCGATGGAATGCATCCGAATCATAAAGGAGTAATTATTATTAGCAATAAATTAGAAAAGATAATTTTAAAAAAGAATAAAAAAAATTACTAACGATGAAAAAAAAACTTTACCACCATCTTCCTGATGGAACATTTAGAAATCCTGAAGGCTCACCTCAAATAGATCCTAATGTAAAGTGGTCTTATAAAATATTTAATAAAGAAAAAAAAAAACTAGATATGACTGTAACTGATGGCCACGTTTTAAATAAAGATCAAGTGTTAAGAGATTTAGAAAAATTAAAAAACGATGACTATATTGGTTGGATTGGTCACGCAACTTTTATTATTAAATTGGGAAATAATACCATAATTACAGATCCCATTTTTTCTAAGAATGCAGGACCACTTATATTTGGACCTAAAAGATTCACAAATCCAGCTTTGAGATTGAACCAATTACCCAAAATTAACTTATTTTTACTTACTCATAATCATTATGATCATCAGGATATGATGACCATAAAAAAATTTCCTTTCAAAGATGCAAAAGTATTAGTTCCTTTAAATCTTAGCAAATATTTCAAAACTAATGGATATAAAGATGTCAATGAAATGGACTGGTATGATGAAATTAAGATCAATGAAAATTTAAAAATTTCATTTCTTCCAGCTGTGCATTGGTCAAAAAGAAGCTTAACTGACACTAATAAAACTTTATGGGGAAATTTTTTAATAGAGTATAATAAAAAAAAAATACTATTTGCATGCGATACCGGAATTGGAAATATTTATAAATATCTGGGGAATAAGTATGGACCAATTGATCTTACAATTATAAATATAGGTGCGTATAATTTTTTTCCAATAATGCCTTACAAAGATAAATCTGTTTATCATACAAATCCCGAGGAAGCTTTAAGTATCGGACGAGAATTGAAAACCAAAAAAGTTTTAGGAATGCATTGGGGAACATTTGTTTTGTCTTTGGAACCAATAATGGAACCTCCTAAAAGATTTAAGGATAATGCTGAAAAATATGGATTTAAAAAAAAAGATGCGATAATTTTTAGTATTGGACAAATTTCCAAAATGTCAGATATTATAGATTACTAATATGTTAGATTATATTTTACCTTTTATTGTTTTAATTTTAATTGTTGTATTTATACATGAATATGGTCATTACTATTTTGCAAAAAAATATGGTGTTGGAGTTACCGATTTTTCAATCGGGTTTGGTAAAGAAATTTTTGGCTGGAATGATAAATCGGGTACAAGATGGAAAATATGCTGGATACCTCTTGGAGGTTATGTAAAATTTTTTGGAGATAGGAATGTATATTCTCAAGCCGACCATAAAGAGATTTTAGAAAAGTATAATGAAGAAGAGCAAAAAAAATTATTTATCTTAAAACCTCTATATCAAAGAACTTTAATTGTATTTGGTGGTCCTTTAGCAAATTTTCTACTAGCTTTGGTGATATTCTTTTCAATTTATACATTTATTGGAAAAGATTTTACACCAGCTGTAATCAATGAAGTCCAGAAAGACAGCCCAGCTATGGTTGGGGGACTAAAACAAAATGATATAATTTTGGAAATAGATGGCAATAAAGTCGAAAGCATCATGGATGTTTCCAAATTTATCACTATGTCTACAGATGAAATAATTGACTTTAAAATTAAACGTTCTTACGATGAATTAATCCTTAAAGTAAAACCAAATGT
The DNA here is from genome assembly GCA_902527485.1 of uncultured Pelagibacteraceae bacterium. Lineage (GTDB taxonomy): Bacteria > Pseudomonadota > Alphaproteobacteria > Pelagibacterales > Pelagibacteraceae > Pelagibacter. Next base: position 14,273 of record CABZPB010000011.1, on the reverse strand, counting down.
GGTTTTGGGTGAAGATAATTTAGGAAATAAACTTAATAAAAGGATAGTTGGAATAAAATTAGGAGCGTATAATAACGAAATTAATCACGTAAAATTGGGACCTGCTCAATCAATTTATCACGCAGTTAATGAGGTTTACTATGTGAGTATTTCTTCTCTTAAATATATCGGTGCAATGATTTTTGGTAAGGCTGATACCTCTCAGCTTGGAGGACCTATTAGAATAGCAAAAATTTCAGGACAGGTAGCGGAATTCGGCGTTTTGGCATTTATCAGCATGATGGCATACATCTCAATTAGTCTTGGTTTAGTTAATTTGTTTCCAATCCCGATGTTGGACGGAGGACATTTAATGTTTTATGCATTTGAAAAAATGTTAGGTCGTCCATTATCGCAAAAAACACAAGAAGGTTTTTTTCGAATCGGATTATTTTTGCTGATATCTTTAATGTTTTTCACAACTTTTAATGACCTTAAAGACTTAGGATTGCTCAATTAATAATTCATTTAAAGGGTTAGAAACCTAATAAAATCAACAACTTTTAAGTTCACACCAGATGTTGTGTATAACTTTTTAGGAAATACTAAAAAAAGTCTTGATTTAACAACACTTTTGACAACAATGAAATTAACCTAATAAAACCGGAGCTAAAATGAACAAAAAACAATTAGTAGTCAAAATTTCTGGGGCTTTGAATCTTAGTAAGGCTGATGCAGAGAGAACTTTTGATACAATTACCAACACAATTTTAGATGCTTTAAAAGCAGACGATTCAGTGAAAATTGCTGGTTTTGGTACATATAAAGTAGCTAAAAGAAAAGCTAGAGTTGGAAGAAATCCAAGAACTGGTGAGCAGATTCAGATTGCTGCATCACAAAAAGTTAAGTTCTTACCTGCTAAAGCTTTAAAAGAAGTATTTAACAAATAATCTTTTGAAACAGCCTTAACAAGATTCGCGTTAAGGCTGTTTCTATATGCAAATTCTGCATACCAAATTTACACAATCAGCGTTAGATATTCATTTCGATTAAAATAAAAGTATCCTCTTAACAGAAGGGGTCTTTATGACAAAACTAATTAACAAAATAAGCGTGCCGCTTGTTAGTTTAATTTTATTATTAAACATGAGTGGTGCAGCTATGGCGGAAACAACAGTCTCTGCTGAAATAGGTTTTATATTTAATACCTTGCTATTTTTAATGTGTGGATTTCTAGTCTTCTTTATGGCTTGTGGATTTGCAATGTTGGAGTCAGGTATGGTTACATCAAAAAGTGTATCTGTTATCTGTGCAAAAAATATAGGATTAATATCAATTGCTGGAATAATGTTCTGGATGGTAGGTTACAATCTTGCTTATGGAATTCCTGAAGGAGGATATATTGGTAGCTTTGTTCCATGGTCGGATGCTAGTGCAGTTGACACTGGATATGCAGATGGATCAGACTGGTACTTCCAAATGGTATTCTGTGCAACAACTGTATCTATTGTATCAGGAACTTTGGCTGAAAGAATTAAGTTATGGCCATTCTTTTTATTTGCAGCAATTTTATCAGGAATTATTTATCCAATCGTAATGGGTTGGCAGTGGGGTGGAGGCTGGTTAGCTTCTGCTGGATTCTCAGACTTTGCAGGATCGACACTTGTACACTCAACCGGTGGAGCAGCAGCTCTAGCAGGCGCTTTAATGTTAGGTCCTAGACTTGGAAGATTTACTAAGTCTGGTCAACCCGCACCGCTAAAACCTTTTGCTGCATCTTCAATTCCATTGGTAACTGTAGGAGTATTTATTTTATGGTTAGGTTGGTTTGGATTTAATGGTGGTTCTCAATTAGCTATAGGTACAGCTGATGATGCGATCGCTGTATCATCTATATTTTTAAATACTTTCTTAGCAGGAGCCGGTGGTGTAATGGCTGCAGCAACTGTTACAAGATTGAATTTTGGAAAAACAGATGTTGTACAAATGTTAAATGGATGTATCGGTGGATTAGTTGCAATTACTGCAGAACCATTGATGCCTTCGCCATTAGCAGCAATATTAATTGGTGCAGTTGGTGGTGTAATCGTAGTTTATGGTACTAAACTTCTATTCTCTCTAAAAATTGATGACGTAGTAGGAGCAATACCGGCTCACTTATTTGCTGGTATTTGGGGTACATTAGCAGTGCCGATTACAAATCCAGATACTTCATTTGGAACTCAATTATTAGGCGTGATTTCAATTAACGTTTTTGTTTTCGTAGTAGCTATGATTGTTTGGAGCTTAATGAAAGCAACTATTGGTATCAGGTTAAGTAAAGAAGCTGAAACTAAAGGTACAGACGTTACTGAAACAGGAGTGATTGCATACGCAATTCGCGACTAGTTGTTAATAAAGAAAAGGGATCCTTCTAACTCCCTGTATAATTTAAATGAAGGATCCTTTCAACTCTCTCTAAGTTAGTTAAATAAAGCCCCTCCTTCGAGGGGCTTTTTTATTTACATGCTATCCTTTTAAGTGTGTTCAATACTTCTTTAGCGTGGTCTTTGACCCTCACGTTGTTCCAAATTTTTAAAACTCTTCCCTTTTTATCAATTAGAAAGGTTGATCTGATTACTCCCATAAACTCTCGACCCATAAATTTTTTTTTACCCCACACTTTATATTTTTTTAAAACTTTTTTATCTAGGTCAGATAAAAGATCGAACTTTATTTTATATTTTTTTTTAAATTTAATGTGACTTTCAAGACTGTCTTTTGAAATACCATATACCTCACAATTAAGCTTTCTAAAATTTGGAAGAAGTTTATTAAAATCATTAGTTTCTAAAGTGCAACCCGGAGTGTCATTTTTGGGATAAAAATATATTATTACATAATTACCAATCGATTTTTTAAGTAAATACTCCGTATTATCTGTGGAAGGTAATCTAATATCAGGAGCTTTGATATTCTCCTTAAGCATCAAATTTATTCTCATCCCATAATTTTTTATAATCAATAAATGGTGATAAACCGTAACTTGAATTAATGTTTGTTAAATGTACAGACAAACTTTTTAGAGGAGATATACAAAACTCATTTTTGTAAATTTCATTAATATACTTCTCAAAAGGATGATGACGATCTTCACAATTTTTTAAAAAATTTTGCCAATATAAATCTAATAATTTTTTGCTTGTCATAAAAGTGCATAAAGTCTTATTAATTGTTCTCCAATGTCTTTTATCTCCAATTAGAATATTCGTTTTTTCATTATCCATATATAGATAGGGATAATCTGAGGGACACATAAAAATATCTCTACCTAATTGAGATGATACCCTTTCATATGTAGCAATCATCTCTGATAACATAGTGTCAAAATGAAGATAATCATCTTCAATAAAGAAAATTAAGTCTTCCCCAATATCTTTACCAATCTCAAAGCATTGAAATAAACTCGCTAAATTTGAAAAAGTTTCTTCTGTTTTTTGTTTTTTAATTTTAGCTTCAAATTTTTTGGTGTTTAAGGTAATTATCTCTACATTTGTATCTTTTATTACTTCTTTTATTTTATTTAAATTTTCGTTTTTTGAAGAATCATCAAGAATTATTGTCTTTATTTTTAAATCTGTATATTTTTTTTGACAAAGATTAATTGATTTTATTAAAGAATTTATTGATCGAATTGAATATTCTACCTTTGGTTTTTCGAATAATCTTCTTTTATTTTGATCCCAAACTTCAATTTCTGTATTAACTCTAATAATTATAAGGATTGAATTTACTTTTCTTGTAATTTTTACTTCCCCCATAGGTAACACTATTGATTTTTGGTTTAAAATTGAAAGATCTTCATTCAGTTCTTTATTTAGTGTAGGAGAGGTAAATTCATTTTGATCAATAATTTCGAGGCCAAAAAATTTACAAATCTTTATGAAAAACTTTTTCATATCTTTTTATTTATGATATAAATATTTACAATAGAATGACAATTAAATCATCCCAAACTCTTGTAGCAGAAGCTTTGAAAGAGATTAAGACTATATCTACTGACGAAGCTTTTGAGAAATTTATTAAAAATGAGTGTAACTTAATTGATATTAGAGATGTAAGAGAATTGGAGAGAGAGGGAAGAATTGATGACTCAAATCATGTTCCTAGAGGAATGTTGGAGTTTTGGCTTGATCCAGAGAGTGCATATTTTAAGCAAGGCAAACTAGATTTAAATAAAGAAATGGTTTTATTTTGCGCTGGTGGAATGAGATCAGCTCTCGCAGCTAAATCTTTAAAAGATATGGGATTTAAAAAAGTCTCTCATATTGATGGAGGATTTGGAGCATTAAAACAAAGTAAATTTAAAATAACTTAATTATTCAATTCATCTAAAGCATACCCAAGTCTATCTTGTCCCCAATATAAATTATTATTTATAACAAAAGTCGGGGCACCAAAGATGTCATTATTGAAAGCAATATTTGTCAAATTTTTTAGCTCATCCTTAATCTTTTGATCTTTAATACCTGTTTCAAAATCATTATGATTTATTTCACATCTCGATAAAATATTTTTTATAGTTTCTCCATTTGAAATATCTTCGTTATTTTTCCAATAAGCATCAAAACAGAGATCAAAATACTTATCTTTTTTATTATTATTTATAAAAAGATATCCTCTCATCAGATATAATGAATTAATCGGAAATTTGTCATTCCAAGTAAAGTCAATCTTATTTTTTTCAGCAATTAAAGTGCAATCATTTTTCATATTTTTCATTTTTCTCTCATTAAAAGCGGGGGCAGTAATGCCTCCTAAATTATGAAGTCCACCAAGCAGAATTGCTTTATAGTTAAACTTGATCCTATCATTAGAGTTGATAATTTTTTTATGTGCTAAAAATGAATAAGGACTAATAAAATCAAAATAAAAATCAATTTTTTTAGTCATATAAGCTTATATTTTTGGCATAGAAAATTCTTATTAACCAATAAGTTAATAAACCCAATGGTCCGATTATATAAGTAATGATGAGTGGTATTGAAATTAAGAATTTATTAATGACAAACTTTTGTGAGTCTTTTACAATCCAACCTCCAGTAAATAAATTAATTGATATAAAATGTATCCAGAACATCATAAGAAAATTTTTGTTGGAAAATAAATCCGTCGTATCATCAATACCCATATAGAGGCTAAAATTACTATTAAAATCATACGAGTTTAAATAAGACTTATATAATAAAAATATGTAAGCACCGCTCAATATAAAAATTGGAAATATTGAAGTCACAAAATATCGGCAAAGATTAGACGTTGGAAAAAAAATTAGAATCAACCAAAATGGGAGAACTCCTAAATTTACCCAATAGTAGAGCATATCTATTGAAAAATAATTATAAATTTGTTCGATCATTTTAGAATATATTATATTAAATCTTCCTATGATTCCTATAAGAAATAAAAAAAAAACTTTAAAAGTAACTGTTGAGGAGATGAGAAATTTTGCATTTTCTTATGTGGAAAAATATGCACCATCAAAACAACAGCTTAAAACTTACCTACTAAAAAAATACTTAAAAACTTCAGTGCCAAATGTGAAAAAACAAGACGTTACCAATTTGATCGATATTGTTCTGTTGGACTTAGAAAAGAATAAGTTTATTAATGATAAATTTTACTCTGAAAGCAAAGCTAAAAGCATGATTCAAAGAGGCAGTTCAATAAACAAAATTAGAAATTACTTAATAGGCAAAGGTATCAACAGTGAATATATTAAAGAAACTGTCAATAAAATTCATGATGACAATTCAGACCAAGATTTTTTTTCAGCAATTAAATTGTGTAAAAAAAAAAGAATTGGTCCCGCGAGGACTGAAGATAATAGATCTTTATTTTATAAAAAAGATATATCTTTATTAGCAAGAAATGGCTTTGATTTTGAAACCTCAAAAAAAGTAATGGAAATTGAAAAAGATGATTTTATTAAAATAATAAAATTACTTTGATGTGTTTTTTTTATTTTCTTTTACTAAAAAATTAATCTTATTTTTTATATAATTTTTTACAAAGACAAAAACAAGTAAACCGAAAATAGAAACTGAAACAATTATAATTAAAATAATTCTTAGCTGCTCATCCATTATTGAATATTTTTGCTTTTTAAGATTAAACTTGGATTTTTAAAATCTTTTTTTCCATAAAGGATTTCTTGTCCGTTAAAATCAGTTACACTTCCACCAGAATGTTTAAAAATTGCATGACCTGCAGCTATATCCCACTCTGAAGCTCTTGGCTCAGCAACATAACCATCATACTCTCCAGCAGCTATTACACAAAATTTTAAAGAACTTTTCATTCTTACATATTTTTTAACATTAAGTTTTTTATGTATTTTATCTATTTCTGGTTTAATTTTATTAGAGTAGGACACAAATTTGATCTCGTTTTTATTAAAATTTTTTGAGTGATCTAATTTAATTGGTTCTCCATTTATTAACTCAAAAGACAAACCATCTCCATAAGAATAAAACATTCTATTCTTTGCTGGAGCATAAATTAATCCAGCAACAGGTTTTTTTTCAATTATTAATCCTGCATTAATTGTAAATTCATCGAGATCATTAATATAGTCATAGGTACCATCGATCGGATCAATTAACCAAAAATTTTCTAGGTTGTTTAGTGTTTTATTTTCTGAGGCTTCCTCAGAAACTATTAAGATATTAGGTGTTAAATCTAATATTTTTTTGGTCAAAATTTTGTTGACCTCTAAGTCACCATTACTCACAGGGGTATTATCAGATTTTATTTCTTTAGTGAGGCCTTTTCTTCTAAGATTTAAAGAAATTTTTCCTGCATCTAAAAAGGTTTGAACTAAATCTTCAACAATTTTTTTTATATCACTTTGAATCATTTATTTTTTTTAATTCTACATTTTCAGAGTTTATGACTTTTTTACCAACATTTTGAAAATTTACAGTAACTTTACCTTTAATTATTGATTGGACTTGTCCTATTCCCCAATCTTTATTAGCTGGATTGAAAACTTTGTCACCTGGTTCAAAATCAAAAATCATTTAATTTAATTTATATTAGAAATAAGTATAAATACCATGAAATGAATAATAATTTAAACTCCATTGGTTTAAAAAAGAGACCCTCAGAAACAACAGTCGTTGTTGCAATGTCTGGTGGTGTAGATTCATCCACTGTTGCTGGAATGATGAAAAAAGAGGGTTATAAGGTTATAGGTATAACTTTAAAGCTTTATGATGATGGTAAAGAGGTTGCTGCATCAAAACAATGCTGTTCAGGACAGGATATAATGGATGCAAAAAGGGTCGCTCAAAAATTAGATATTGAACACAAAATTCTTTATTATCAGAGCAAGTTTAAGGAGGAAGTAATTGATAATTTTGTTGATAGTTATTTAAAAGGGGAAACACCTATTCCGTGTGTGCAGTGTAATAAGACTGTCAAATTTAATGATTTATTTGAAGTTGCAAAAGATTTAAAAGCAGATGCATTAATTACCGGTCATTACGTAAAAAGTATAACCACTGACAATCAAACAAATATGTATCGAGCTATTGATGAAAATAGAGATCAAAGTTATTTTTTATTTAATACTTCTAGAGAACAATTAAATTATCTAAGATTTCCACTAGGAGGTATGCTTAAAGATGAAACAAGATCTATAGCAAAAAAACTAAATCTTGATGTAGCAGATAAGCCAGATAGTCAAGATATTTGTTTTGTGCCCAATGGTAATTATGCATCTGTAATTCAAAAGTTTAGGCCTGACGCTTTTAAAAAAGGAAACATAAAAAACTTAAAGGGAAAAGTGATCGGAGTGCACGATGGAATTATTAATTTTACAGTTGGTCAAAGAAAAGGAATAAAAGTTTCAGATAAAGATGCTTTATACGTAATAAAGGTTGATGCAGAAAAAAATGAAATTGTTGTTGGTCCAAGAGAAAAACTTGGAAAAAAAGATATCAATCTTAAAAATTTGAATTTACTTGTTAACAAAGATGAATTTAAAAATAACATCTTTGTTAAAGTAAGATCTACAGGCAAACTTCTTAAAGGAAAAGTAAACTTCAATAAAGGTAAAACAGCTTTAGTTAACTTAGAGAAATTTGAGGATGGAATATCTCCAGGTCAGGCGTGTGTTTTTTATGATAAAGATAAATTTGGTTTGAAAGTTTTAGGTGGTGGTTGGATCAAAAATTAACTTGGTTTTTTCCACATAAAAAATGTTAGTAAATAGAAAGTTATTACTCCAATAAAATAATCCCACTCTAGTGCATGTTTTAAAAACTTTAATTGGATTCCAAAAAAATTATCACCTGGTAAACTGATTATAGGTATGCTTATGACCGCAACTATAATTAATATAGAAATTAAAATTATTTTAAGATTTAGAATTAATGGGTTTATATAATCTTTCAATTTTTCTTTAAAAGACCAAAAGGTTGCTACTAAGTAAGCCTGGGCGATTATTTCAAAAACAATAAAAGACAGCATGATTAATCTTCTAAAAAGTTTGTACAAATCATTATCAAACTTAATACCTAAAAAAATTGAATGCACTGTTAGAGCAACTGCTGACGCAACACCGAAAAAAACTACTTTTTTTAAATTTTTATTATCAACTTCAAAATATTTAATGATGTCTTTATTTAATAACCAATATTTGATTAAGAGATAAGATGTCAAAAACATTGCGGGCTTAAATACTAACCATGAAGGATAAGGTCTTGCCGTTCTACTTATAGATGCACCTCCATCAAAATATGGAAAAGTATTGTGCAAAATATCTGGTTGATTTGGAAATAAACTATGGAATTGAGTCACTAATATTAGACAGGTATTTACTGCAACAAAAGGGACTATAAAAATCCATATGCTAATGGATCTTACCTTTTCAATTGAATTCATTGAGAACTATTTCTTTTTATTTTTTTTTCTGGCTCTTCTTTTCTTTGAGCCCATTTTTCTTCGGCCTCTATGTTTTTTTGGGTACCCCATTATTTCCTTTAGTTATAATTTAATTGAAATTATTTGTGGGATATAGCATTGTCCTTCAAAGTTATCAATTTTTTTATGGTTAAATCGTTTAAGACATTTTTAAAACACACTGCTAAAGATTTCCATAATCAGTCTGTAAATCCACCAGTTGTAAGGGCATCAACAATCATATTTAAGTCTATGCGAGAAATTAGGAAGATGCAAAATAAAGCAATTAAAAATCCTAAAGGAGGGTATTTTGATTATGCGAGAACAGGTACTTCAACCACTTATATTTTACAAAAAATTTTAACAAAACTTGAGGAAAGTTATCATGTCTTTACTACTCAAACAGGTTTTGGTTCAGTATTCTTGGCTATATTTAGTGTTGTGAGACCTGGTGATGAAATATTAGTGGCTGATCCTGTATATAATCCTACAAGAGTTTTAACTGAGAATTATTTAAAAGAGTTTAATATTAAAACTATTTTTTATGATCCTCACAATTTAAAAACTTTACAAAAAAATATCACTCCTAAAACTAAATTAATTTTTGTTGAAAATCCTGGTAGTAATACCTTTGATTTTCAAGATTTGAATAAAATAATTTCTATTGCAAAAAAAAATAAAGTATATACCGCAATCGATAATACTTGGGGGACACCTTATTATCTTAAACCTATTAAATTAGGTTTCGATATGTCAATAGTTTCCGCAACAAAATATTACTCAGGTCACTCAGATGTAATGGGAGGGAGTTTAGCAGTGAATAAGAAAGTATTTCCCAAAGTAAAATTTGCCGAAAAAATTACAGGTCAAAGATTGGGACCGGATGATGCTTATTTAATCACAAGAGGTTTAAGAACTCTTGACGTTAGATTAGATAGACATAACAATAATGCAAAAAAAGTGGCAGCTTTCTTATCAAAGAATAAAAAAATTCAACTTCTATATCCATATAAAAAAAATTCACAAAATTTTAGAATGTGGAAAAAATATTACTCAGGAGCATCTGGTTTAATGGGGTTAAAGATTAAAGCTCAAAATGTAATTTCGGTTAGAAAATTTGTAAATTCCCTTAAGCTTTTTGGATACGGATATAGTTGGGGTGGTTTTGAAAGTTTAGTGCTACATCAGGAAAATAAAGAGATTGGAAAAAGAAAATACATGAATTTGGCGAAAGATGAGCACCTTGTTAGGTTGCATATAGGACTCGAAGACTCAAGCGACCTTATCGCTGATATTAAACAAGCCTTAAAACACTTAAGTTAATATTTCATGAAAGCAGAAAAATTTATAAGAAACAGAACTGCATTAATTACTTTGATAGCTGCAAGTTTAGTAGTTTTAATTTCTTTAGGTGTTAGGCAAACTTTTGGAATGTTCTTCATGGATTTCAGAGATGACTTAGGGATTTCTTTAACTCAATCTGGTTTATCTGTTGGACTTCAAATGTTAATGTGGGGGTTAACAGGTCCTATTTTTGGGGCTATTGCAGATAAATATGGCGGTCATAAAGCAATAGCGTTAGCATTTATTTTTTTTATTGCTGGTGTTTATTTTTTATATGCAGGCCCAAATACTGGGATTTTTTTTCAGATTGATTTAGGAGTTTTAGTGGGAATTGGATTAGGTGGTACAGCAATTAGTATTCCCATGTCAATTGTCGGAAAACATTTTCCACTATCAAATAGAACAATTGCGATGAGTATAGTTACTGCGGTAGGATCTTTCGGATATTTTCTATCCCCAATTTTAACAGAGTATTCTCTTACTGAAAATGGATGGCAAATTACTTTAGTAGCTTTTTTGATAGCTTTATCTATTGGTTTAATCATATCATTTTTTGTAAGATCTCCGTCTTTAGAACAAACTATTGAAGCACCCAATACCCAAACTACGGCCGAGGCAATCAAAGAAGCTTTTGGATCTAAAAGCTATATTCTTTTAGTTTCAGGTTTTTTTGTATGTGGTTTTCACATAACTTTAGTCGGCACTCATGTTCCTACTTATGTGATTGATCGAGGATTAGAGAGCTGGACAGCAGCTGCAATTTTATCTTTGATAGGTTTATTCAATATCTTTGGATCTCTTTGTAGTGGTTATCTCTCTACTAAAATGAGTAAGAAAATAATATTAAGTACGATTTATAGTTTAAGAGGACTATCTATTATTTTCTTCATATTTTTACCTGCAAGCAATATTAATTCATTTATTTTTGGAGCCACATTTGGCTTTTTATGGTTATCTACTGTGCCGGCCACAAGTGGAATAGTTGCACATATGTTTGGAACTAAATATCTAGGCCTTTTATATGGTATTGTTTTTTTAAGTCATCAGATAGGCTCATTTTTTGGTGCATATTTAGGAGGTTTGTTTCATGATCTTTATGGGTCATATGATTACGCGTGGTATTTAGCAATTGCTTTATCAGTTTTTGCAGCAATAATTCATTTGCCAATTAAAGAACAACAAGTGTTAAGATTAAAAACAGAATAAATTGAAAAGAGCAAATCAACTTCAGAATATTAATAAAACAAAAAAATCTTATATTGTTTATAAATCAAGTAAGGGATTTGATTTGTATACCGATTTTTCTAAGAAGATTGTTCTTAATAATAGGAATATTTTTCGTTTTTTAAATCAAAAAATTTCGACTAAAAGATTTAAAGAAACAGATTTGTTTATTGGTTTTTTTGGTTACGAATTATTAAATAATCTTATTGGTGTTAAAGTTCCACAACAAAGAAATATTAAGTTTCCACAAGGTATATTTTACAAACCTGAGACAAAAATAAGTTTAAATAATAGATTAATTTATAATCCAAAAATTAGAATAAATTTTAAAAAAAAGTTTAAAATAAATATAGATAGTCAGTACTATAGAAAAATTTTCGACAAATTTAAAAAAAAAATAAAAAGTGGTGAAACATATCAAATAAAAATTTGCACTAAATATAAGATGAAATCTAAAATTGATCCTTTGGATCTATTTTGTAGATTATCCCACACTAATCTAGCGCCAGAGGCTTTCATGATCAAAGATGAAAATTATTCCATAATCAGCTGCTCACCTGAAAATTTAATTACTAAAATTGGACCAGTAGTAACCACTAAACCTATTGCAGGGACAGTAAAGAAAAGTAAAAAAATGACAAAAAATAAAGCCTTAAAATATTTTAGAAATAATCTTAAAGAAACTAAAGAACATAACATGATTGTAGATATGGAACGAAATGATATGTCAAGAATATGTAAGGTTGGTACTGTTAGATTAATTAAGGAAAAGGTTGTAGAGGAGTACAAAGATCTTTTTCATTACGTAAGTTTAATTAAAGGCGAACTTAAAGAGAAAACTAAAAATATTGACATTATTAAAGCTATGATGCCTGGGGGGTCAGTTATAGGTTGCCCAAAAATTAGTACTTTAAACCTGTTAAATAATCAAGAAAAAGAGAATAGAAATATTTACACAGGAAGTTTTGGATATATAAAATTTAATGGGGATTTAAAATTTAATATAATTATTAGATCTATCTTAAATTTTAAAAATATTTCTGAAATTTCTGTAGCCTCAGGTGTGGTTGTCGATAGTAATTCGAGACAAGAATTTAACGAAAATTATATAAAAGCAAAAGCACTAATTGATCTTTTTAAATGATATACGTAATTGATCATAACGATTCATTTACACATAATGTGGTCCATCAGTTTTCTTTATTTGATAAAGTCGAATGTGATAATTATAATAATATAAACAGATTAAAACTTAGACAAGCCGAATCAATTATCTTTTCTCCAGGACCAGGAAATCCAAAAAATTATCCTTCAACATCTGAAATTTACTATCAATATAAAGGTGAAAAAAAAATAATAGGAATATGTTTAGGATTTCAACAAATCTTGTTTTGTGAGGGCGCTAAAATTGTTGAACAAAATAAAATTTACCATGGTTATCAATCACGTGTAAAAGTTATAAATGATAGCTCAATATTTGAAAAAAATAAAATATTTAAAGTTGGACGCTATCATTCTTTAAAATTAAAAGAGCCTTTTAAAATAAAAGATTTTGCTATAACTATGAGATGTTTGGAGTCAAAAGTAGCTATGGCTTTTGAGAATAAAAAAGATAAGATTTATGGATTTCAATTTCACCCAGAGTCATTTTTAACAAATAATGGTAATTTACTTATTAAAAAAATCTTATCGTCTTAAAGATCTTAAAGAGATTAATTTTAAAGATTTATGGGGTGATCATGGCATCTTCACAACCATGTGGATTTTTGGAAAACCACCTAAAATATTATTTTTTAAGAATCATATAAAAAATCTTATGGTGTCACTGAAAACTTATGGCATTTATAAAAAAAATCTTAAAAATGATATTCTCAAAATAATTAAAAAAAATTTATCGAAAGAAAAAAATTATAATCATCTTTTAAGGGTCGCCTTAAATAAAAAAATTATATCAATTTCTTTAAGAAAAAGAATGAAACCAAAATTGGATTTTAATTTAAGACTTGTGAATTTAAAAAGAGAAAAACCTAAACACAAAAATCTTAAATATGAAAAAATTTTATCTTATTTATCTAAAATGGATAATTCTAAATCAGATATAGGTCTTGTTAATAAAAAAAAAATTTTCGAAACTGGAACTTCAAATCTTTTATTTGTTAGTAAGAATAATATATTTTCTCCTTCAAAAAATTTCTATGAAGGAATTACATATAAATTTTTTAAGTCCAAAAAAAAAATAAAAAAAAAAGAAATTTTTGTCAACAATTTAAAAGATTATGAGGAAATATTATTAATTGGTTCTGGCAAAGGAGTTGCATCTGTAAAGAACATAAAACAAATAGGTTGGAAAAGAAAAAAATTAAATCAATACAAATTATTTTCTAAATATTATAATTTAGCTATAAATAAATCTAACCTATATAAATTTTAATTTATGAGCGATCCGAATAATCCATGTCTATTTTGTGACTCTAAAGAAAGTGGTTTTATAATCGAAAATCATTTGGCTTATGTAAGTTACGATACTTATCCAGTTTCAAAATATCATTGCTTAATAATACCCAAGAGACATATGAAGAATTTTTTTGACCTAACAAATAAGGAACTTGTTGCTTGCAATGATCTTATAAAAATCATTAAAAAGGATATTGTAAGGAAGGATCCACAAGTTGAGGGTTTTAATCTAGGAACTAATATTGGTAAAGTTTCAGGTCAATCAATTTTACATTGCCATTTTCATTTAATACCAAGAAGATCAGGAGATGTAGAGAATCCCCAAG
>CABZPB010000010.1 GCA_902527485.1 uncultured Pelagibacteraceae bacterium | reverse complement strand
AAATTCAAGCAAGATATTTTTGGAAAAGTGCATTTAAAATGGAAGATGTAGATGAAGAACTATTAAAAAAAATAAATTCAAAAATAATCAAAGGTCTCTGAATTGAACTATTCCAGAATAAAGTCTTATGCTAAAGTTAATTTAGCTCTTAATGTCACTGGAAAAAACTCAGGACTTCATAAAGTTGAGAGCATAGTTGGTTTTGTTTCACTACATGACGTTATTTTAATTAAAAAAATTAAATCCAAAAGACATTTAATTTCATTTGACGGAAAATACTCAAAAAATATTTACAAAAAAAATACAATTTCTAAATTGTTTAAAGTTTTAGAGAAAGAAATGTTACTTGAAGGTCATAAGTTTGAGATAAAAGTTAACAAATATATCCCGTCAAGGTCTGGATTGGGAGGCGGATCAATGAATGCTGCAAATATATTGAAATATTTGATTAAGAAAAACTTTATTAATCCCAGTAAAAGACAATTAACTTTAATTTGTAAATCAATAGGTTCAGATGTAGCATTGGGTCTTAATTCTACTTTTACAATTCTTAAATCTAATAACCAGATTAAAGAGTTTAAAAACTGCAAAAAACTTTATGTGTTAATTGTCAAACCTAGTTTTGGATGTTCAACAAAAAAGATATATAAAAGTGTCAAAAAATTCTCAAAACCTAGGTTTAATAAACCCTCAAAGAAAATGTTTGCCTTTGATAATTTGAAAAAACTCAATAATTCTCTTGAGGCAATTTCTCTATCTAAGTTTCCAAAATTAAAAAATATCAAACATTTTCTTGAAAAATCTTCAAACAAGAGTTTTGTGAGAATGACAGGATCAGGTTCAGCAATTGTCGCATATTTTAAATCCAAAAAAATATGCGAAGATGTTAAAAAAAAATTTAGTAGAAAATATAAAAATTGCTGGTGTAAAGTTACAAAAACTATATAAAATCTTTTTTTTGTGTTATACGAAATTAGATTGGGGCGTAGCCAAGCGGTAAGGCACGGGTTTTTGGTACCTGCATCCTAGGTTCGAATCCTAGCGCCCCAGCCAAATATGAAAAACTTTTTTTATAAAATTTTCTCGAACTCAAAAAACCTTTACTCCTTTCAAAATAATATAAAAAATCTTTCATTAACAACGCCTGTGAAAAAAATTTTTGATGTAATTAATTCTCACTCATCTGAAAGTGAGATTAGATATGTTGGAGGTTGTTTGAGAAAAATATTGAATAATGAGAAAGTTGACGACATAGATTTAGCAACAAATTTAAATCCTATAGAAGTCTCTGAAATCTTAAAAAAAAATAACATAAATTTTTATGAGTCGGGAATTGAGCATGGAACAATTACAGCAATCATAGATGATCATAAGTTTGAGATAACATCTCTAAGAGAAGATATTTTTACAGATGGAAGACACGCTAAGGTAAAATTCTCAAAAGATTGGAAAAAAGATGCAGCGCGAAGAGATTTCACTATCAACTCTATTTATGCTGATTTAGATGGAAATCTTTTCGATCCTCATAATGGAAAAAAAGATATTGAAAAAGGGCAGGTTAACTTTATTGGCAACCCTGAAAAAAGAATTAAAGAAGATTATTTAAGGATATTAAGATACTTAAGATTTTTTCTAAATTATTCAAAACAAGATCACAAAGAAGAAATAATTAAAGTAATTAAAATTAATTTAAGTGGTATTTCTATTATATCTAAAGAGAGACTATTAGATGAGCTAAAAAAATTACTAAAATCAAATAAATTAGATAAATTATCTAAAGATAAATTTAGCATTGACTTAATATTGCTGATTTTTCCGGAACTAAAAAATATCAAAAGTGTGATTAATTCAATCAAAGTTAAGAAAGACCTCTTTGCTGACCTCGATTTTCTATTTATTTTATTTTTAATGATAATAGATGAAACAGATAATTTAGAATATTTCTTGTACAAATATAATATTTCAAAAAAAGATCAAAGAAGAGCTTACGCTATTAATAATTTTTATAATGAAAAGAACGGGTTAAAAACTTTAAGTGAGGCTAATTTAAATAAAGTTTTATATTATGACAGCAAACAAGCAGTGTTAGATATTTTATATTTTAAAATTATAAAAACAAAGAAAGCAGATAAGAAATTGTTGAGTTTACTAAAGTTATATAAAAATAAGGTTAGACCAAGTTTGCCTGTCGGAGCCGGCTTATTAATGACCAAATATAAAATACCAGAGGGAAGACAGTTGGGAAGTATTCTGAAATTAATTGAGGAGGAGTGGGTAAGGAATAATTTTGAAATTTCTGAAAAACAAATTGATAATATTGTTAAAGGTTAAAGATATTTGACGTCTTTAACTTCAAAGTTTTTTACTCCAGCGGGAGTATTTATCTCTAC
This sequence comes from uncultured Pelagibacteraceae bacterium, assembly GCA_902527485.1. Lineage (GTDB taxonomy): Bacteria > Pseudomonadota > Alphaproteobacteria > Pelagibacterales > Pelagibacteraceae > Pelagibacter. The sequence goes on along the minus strand of CABZPB010000010.1, from coordinate 30,622 downwards.
AAGATCATTTTTATTTTTTCCAATAAGACCTTTACCTATTGGTGATTGAAAATATAATAATTTTTTTTTTAAGTCTGCCTCATCTTTTCCAACTATTTTGTAATCTATCTTTTCACCAGTATCTAAATTTTCTAGAAATACAGTGGCACCAAAAATTACTTTGCCATCATTATTTATTTTAGTAACGTCAATTACGTTTGCTCTTGCTATGATATCATTTATTTCTGAAATTCTTCCTTCATTGTGAGACTGCTCCTCTTTTGCTGCATGATACTCGGCATTCTCTTTTAAATCACCATGAGATCTTGCTTCAGCAATTGCAGCAACTATCTCTGGCCTTTTCTTTTCTTTTAAAAAAATTAATTCCTCTTTTAATTTATTTAATCCATTCAAGGTAATTGGTTCTTTATCCATTTTATTTCCATTTCGCATGAGGAGGCAATGACATTAATATCCCCTCTACATTACCACCTGTTTGTAATCCAAATTTTGTACCTCTGTCGTACAGTAAATTAAATTCCACATATCTTCCTCTCTTAATATATTGATTTTCTTTATCTTTAGATGTCCATCTTTTTTTAATTTTTCTATTTATAATTTTTTGAAAAATAGACCCAAAGGTTACACCAACATCTCTGACAAATTTAAAATTTTTTTCAAAATTATCCTTTTTATAATCAAAAAAAATACCACCAATTCCACGGGGTTCTTTTCTGTGAGGTAGATAAAAATATTCATCGCACCACTTTTTATATTTTTTATAATAATTTTTGTCATGCCGATTACACATATCCCTAAGAGTTTTATGAAACTCATTTTTTTCTTTGTTATCCTTTTTGGATGGCGTAACATCAATTCCTCCACCGAACCAATCAAAAGTGGTACAAATATGTCTAGTGTTAAAATGCATTGCAGGAATTAAAGGGTTTTTCATATGCATAACTACAGATATTCCGGAAGCCCAGAACCTTGGATCTTTTTGAGCACCGGGTATATTTTGTTGAAATTTTTTTGGAAATTTTCCGTAAACTTTTGAAAAATTTACACCCACTTTATCAAAAATTTTTCCATTTTTTAAAATTTTATATTCACCACCACCTTCATCTTTTTTTAAATTTTTCTTCCAGGTGGTCGATTCAAAAATGATCTTGTTCCTTTCAAAATCACTAATAGTTTTGCAGAACATATCCTGCAATGATTTAAACCAATTACTTGTTAATTTTTGTTTTATTTCCAAATCCATTTAGATCAATTTGTTTTGTTTTAAGCACTCTGCTAATATTATAGCAACTGAGGAGGAGATATTTAGAGAGCGCTTATTGTTTTTCATCGGAATCTTTAATCTATCATTTATCATTTTATGCACATATTGAGGCACTCCTGCGCTTTCTCTACCAAATAAAATTGTATCATTTTTATTAAATTTAAATTTTGTGTATGAGTTAAAGGCTTTTGTAGTCATAAGTATAATTCTTTGATTCTTTTTTTCATTAAAAAATTGATCGAAGCTTTTATAATACTTAATCTCTTTTTCATCCATATAGTCCATTACAACCCTCTTAAATCTTTTATCATTTAACGTGTATCCACAAGGCTCTATTATCTCTAATTTCGCCCCTAAACACGCACACGTTCTAATGATAGCTGCAGTATTTTGAGGAATATCTGGTTCAAATAACGCGATTTTTGGCCCATCATTCATTGAATTCTGTGTCATTCTAACAGTAGTAAATTTAATATTTTATATTATATGAGACCATATATTAAGTACTAATAATTGATTTTGCATATTAAATTAGATGTCAGAAAAAAAAAACAATAGAAGAGATTTTTTATTTACAGCGACTTATGCTGTTGGAGCTGTGGGGGCGGGGGCAGTTATATGGCCAATGATAGATCAAATGAACCCAGACGCATCAGTGAAAGCATTAGCAAGTACTGAAGTTGATGTTAGTACGGTCAATCCAGGAAAAACTATAACTGTGCTGTGGAGAGGAAAACCAGTTTTTATCAGACGAAGAACTCCAGAAGAAATAGCTGAAGCTAAATCTGTAAAGATAGAGGATTTAAAGCACCCAGAGAAAGACGAAGATCGAGCTAAAAATCCAGAGTGGCTTGTTATGCTTGGAGTTTGCACACATTTGGGTTGTGTGCCTTTGGATCAAAAAGGAGATTTCAATGGATGGTTTTGCCCGTGTCATGGCTCTCATTATGACACTTCAGGCAGAATCAGAAAAGGACCGGCCCCGACAAATATGGAAATTCCAGAATATAAATTTGTTGATTCAAACACAATTAAGATTGGATAATTTTTATGAGTGAACAAGAATACACACCAAAATCAAAAGTCGGAAAATGGTTTAACGATAGATTACCACTTTTAACTTTAGCAAACCATTTAACAGATTATCCAACGCCCAAAAATTTAAATTATTGGTGGACTTTTGGTGGAATTCTTACTTTTTGTTTAATAACTCAAATTGTAACAGGATTAGTTTTAGCAATGCACTACATTGCACATGCTGATATGGCGTTTCAAAGTGTCGAACACATAATGAGAGATGTAAATTATGGATGGTTAATAAGATATATACATGCAAACGGAGCTTCGATGTTTTTCTTAGCAGTATATATTCACATATTTAGATCTTTATTTTATGGTTCTTATAAGTCCCCAAGAGAAGTTATATGGATTATTGGAATAATCATTTATCTTCTTATGATGGCAGCAGCTTTCTTAGGCTATGTTTTACCATGGGGACAAATGAGTTTTTGGGGAGCTACAGTTATCACAAATTTATTTAGCGCAATTCCCTTAGTTGGTGAAGGAATAGTAACATGGTTATGGGGTGGGTATTCGGTGGATAATCCAACACTTACAAGATTTTTCACATTACACTACTTAATACCTTTTTTAATTTTAGGATTAGTCGTTTTACATATTTGGGCTCTTCATGTGCCTGGAAATAACAATCCGATTGGTATTGATATTAAAAAACCATCAAAAGATACAGTTCCATTTCATCCATACATAGTTATTAAGGATGGTTTTGCGCTTTTAATGTTTATGATTGTTTTCGCTTTTTTTGTTTTTTATACACCAAATATTTTAGGCCATGCAGATAATTACATTGAGGCAAATCCTCTGGTAACACCAGCTCATATTGTTCCAGAGTGGTATCTATTACCATTTTATGCAATTCTAAGATCAGTTCCTGATAAACTTTTAGGTGTTATAGCGATGTTATCTGCTATTCTAATATTAGCTGCGCTACCTTGGTTGGATACGTCAAAAATAAGATCTGCAGTTTTTAGACCTTTATATAAACAATTTTATTGGATCCTAGTGGCTGATGTTTTAATTTTAGGATATGTTGGAGCTATGCCAGCAGAGGGCCTTTACTTGTTAATTGCAAGAATTGCTACCGCATATTACTTCCTTCATTTTTTAGTGGTGCTACCAGTTTTAGGATTTAAAGAGAGGACTACGCCTGTCCCTTTAAGTATTACCGAACCAATTTTGGGCGGATCACCTAATCTTGCTGCGGTTAAAAAAAAAGATAGTTTTTAAAAATCAGTGAAAAATATTTTTAGAATATCGTTTATATTAGTGCTATTTCTTGGATTTCAATTTAATTCTAATGCAGCTGAAAAAGTTGAATATCTGAAAACTGATTGGAGTTTTAAAGGTCCTTTTGGAAAATTTGACAGAGCTGCACTTCAAAGAGGATATCAAGTTTATCAAGAAGTGTGTTCCTCATGCCACTCTATGAAATATTTAAGTTATAGAAATTTAGTAGAAGAGGGTGGTCCTGAATTTTCTGTGGAGCAAGCAAAGGCTATTGCTGCATCTTTTGAAGTAAAAGATGGACCAAATGCTGATGGCGAAATGTTTTTGAGACCAGGCAGGTTGTCAGATAAATTTGTGATGCCCTATGAAAATGAAAAAGCTGCTCAAGCAGCAAATGGTGGTGCATATCCACCTGATATGACTGTTTTAGTAAAAGCGAGAGGCGATGGAGTCGACTATATCTATTCACTCCTTCAAGGATATGAGGATCCACCAGCTGGAGTGACTTTGGATGAGGGTGTTTACTATAACAAATATATGTATGGAAATAAGATTAAAATGTCTAATCAACTTTCTGATGGTTTAATAGAATATTCAGATGGTACCAATGCATCTGTGGAACAAATGGCAAAAGATGTCACAACTTTTTTAATGTGGACTGCTGAACCTCATTTAGAAACACGTCATAAAATGGGTTTTAAAGCAATAATTTATCTTATTATCTTAACGGTTTTAGTATACTTTAGCATGAAGAGAATCTGGTCACGTATTGAAACGAAAATTTAAAACATCACCATCTTTAACAACATAATCTTTACCCTCTAATCGCATTTTTCCATTTATTTTAGAATTTACCCATCCATCATTTTCAACAAAATCATTATAAGAAATAGTCTCAGCTCTGATAAATCCTTTTTCAAAATCTGTATGTATTTCACCTGCAGCTTTTGAAGCTAAGCAACTTTTCTGAATGGTCCAGGCTCTTGTTTCTTCAGGACCTGAGGTGAAAAAAGTATCTAACTCTAAAATTTTATAACCTTTTTGTATTAATATATCCAAGCCAGTATCCTTTAAACCAATCATTTCCATATAGTTTTTTCTTTCATCACTATTTAGTTCATTGATTTGATTTTCAATATCTGCTGATACAATCAAAGAGTTTTCTAGACCAAATTTTTCTATGAATGATTTAGTGTAACTGTTTCCATTTTTAATACTTTTTTCATCAACATTACAAACAAATATTTTTGGTTTTAAAGATAATAAACCAATTAAATTTAGTTGTTTTTTAGTAAATTCTGATTTTAAAATTGATAAATCTTGATCATTGTTAATTAGGTCTAAAGAAATTTGAAGAATCTTAATTTGATCCTCATCGATATTTTTTTTGTTATTTTTCTCAAGTCTTTTTTGAATGGATTCTAAATCTGCTAGCTTCATTTCTGTTTCAATTATTTCAAGGTCTCTGACAGGATCAACTGTAGGATTTACATTTTGAATATCATCGGAATCAAAACATCTGATCATATGTATTATAGCATCTACTTCTCTAATATGAGATAGAAATTTATTTCCCAAACCTTCACCTTTAGATGCACCCTTTACAAGACCAGCTATGTCAACAAAAGAAATAGTAGCAGGTATAATTTTTTTTGATTTAGAAATTTTGGCTAAATTTTCTAATCGATAATCAGGTACACTTACTAAACCAATATTTGGATCAATCGTACAAAATGGAAAATTAGCTGCTTGGGCTTTATTTGAATTGGTTAATGCATTGAAGAGAGTAGATTTACCTACATTTGGTAAACCAACAATACCACATTTTAAGCTCATTATTTATTATTTACTGTACTAGAAAAAAGATCTAATTTTTTTTCAACGAGAAAAGAAATTGAGTCGTTTATATGGTTAGATATTTTTTCAATACTCACCGTCTCATCTTCATCAAAATTTTGTAAAACGTAATCTGCAACCTCGATGTTTCCTTTTGGTTTACCAATACCTATTCTTACTCTAGAATAATCTTTGCCGATAAACTTATCTATGGAGGCAATTCCATTGTGTCCTGCACTTGATCCTCCAAATTTAGCTTTGATTTTTCCAAATTCAATATCAAGATCATCATGAAAAACTATTACATTTTGAGCATCGATCTTAAAATATTCAATTAGTTCTCTAATACAAATTCCAGAATTATTCATAAAGGTTAAAGGTTTAATGGCGTAAACTTTTACATTTTCAATATTTCCAGTGGTTAATAGGCCTTTAAATTTTGGTTTTTGTTTTGATAAACTAAATTTTTTGTTGATAGCATCTATAATTTTAAAACCAACATTATGCCGATTGTTTTCGCTGTCTGGTGTGGGATTACCCAATCCTACAAGTAAAAGCATAGATCTATTGATTAATTTTCAATTTAGTTGATTATTTTTTTTCTTCGGGAGGTTTTTTATCAGCAGGTTTTTTATCATCCCCTTCTTTTTTGTCACCTTTATCACCTTCAGGAGCAGCTTTATCTCCATCTGCAGCTGCTGTAGCTGCACCCTCTGCACCCTCTTCACCTTCTGCAGTTTCAGCTTCAGCAGGTTTTTCAGGTTCTTTCATTACTGTTGGAGCTGCTAATGTTGCTATTACAAAATCTCTACCTTGAATTGTTGGAACAACTTCTGGATCTAATTTAACTGAAGAGATTTTAAAACTCTCACCAATATCAACACCATCTAAATCTAATATTAAATTTTCAGGTATCTTTTCACTTGGACATTTTAATTCTACTTTTCTTCTTACAATGTTTAGAACCCCACCTTTTTTAAGACCAGGAGACTTTTCGTGATTAATAAAATTTACTGGTATTTCTATTTTTATTTTTACACCTGGTAGCACTCTTAAAAAATCTACATGAATTGGTTCATCGGTTAAAATATGATATTTTATCTCTCTTGGTAATACATTTTGATTAGTTCCATCTACATTAAGAATAATTATGTTTGAAAAGAAATTTTCTTTTTCAATAAAATTTTTAAGTAACTTTTTTGGAATAGATATTTTTTGATTTTTATCTTTACCACCATAAATAATCGCAGGCACGTTTCCACTATTTCTAATGGCGTTTAATTGTCCTTTAGTAGAATTATTTCTAATGTTAGCTTCTATTGAATTCATAAAAAAGAGGTTTTTAACCCATGATTATAAATAATCAAGAAATTTATTTAAATAAATCTGAAACGGATGTTGAATTTGAAATTCTCTTTATTGCTTCACCCATTAGACCTGATATCGGTAAAACCTCAATATTCTTAACATTTTTTGTTTTATGAACATTGTCTATTGAATCAGTTATAACTAGATTTTTTATTACTGAGTTTTTAATTTTTTTAATTGCATCTCCACTTAAAACTCCATGAGTGATATAAACATAAACATCTTTTGCCCCATGAGATTTTAAAGCTTTTGCTGCATTAACAATTGTGCCACCAGAGTCAATTATATCATCTACTATAATACAGGTTTGACCTTTTACGTCACCAATAACGTTCATAACTTGTGATTGTCCAGGTTTAGGCCTTCTTTTATCAACAATAGCTAATCCAACATTTAGAAGTTTTCCAAGTGCTCTAGCCCTTTCGGTACCTCCAACATCAGGCGCAACACAAATAATTTTTTTACTTTTTATTTTCTTTTTCGCGTGTCTCGCAAATATTGGAGTAGAAAATAGGTTGTCAACAGGAATATCAAAGAAGCCTTGAATTTGACCTGCATGCAAATCTACAGTCACCACTCTATCAGCACCAGATTGCGTTATTAAGTTAGAAACAAGTTTAGCAGATATGGAAGTTCTTGGAACAACTTTTCTATCTTGTCTTGCATATCCAAAATACGGTATTACCGCTGTTATATTTTTTGCTGAAGATCTTTTTAAGGCATCAATACACAACAACAATTCCATTAAGTTATCATTTGCTGGAGAGGAGACAGATTGAACAATAAAAATACTGTTTCCCCTTATGTTTTCATTTATTTCGATATAAATTTCACCATCAGCAAATTTTCTAATACTCGAATTTACCAGTTTTGTTTTTAAGTATCTAGCAATGTTTTTGCTTAAAACCTTATTGCTGTTTCCAGTTAATAATTTCATTGAAAACCCTAATTAATCATAATTAACGAAATATTTCTACCATAATCATCATGATTTAAATACAAAGACCTTCTTGCACTAAAAAAATTATTTTTTTTAGGAAAAGTATCAATATTTATCGTGTCTAAATTTGTAATTTTCATTAATTTGAGTTGTGATTTAATATATTTTGATAAATCAAAATAAATTAAGTTTTTTCTTTTTTTAAAAAAAAACTTATTCTTTTTATCTTTTTTTAAGAATTTTCTTTTAAAATCTTCTTTAACATTATAACTTTTTTGTGCAATACAGGGACCTATAACTGTAATCATATTTTTTTTTTCACAGCCTTTTTTAATCATAAAATTTATTACTTTTGAAATAATTCCTTTATATGCACCTTTCCATCCAGCATGAATAGCAGCTATCATTTTTTTTTGTTTATCATAAATTAATATCGGTGCACAATCAGCTGTTAGAATGGCAATTGGCAATTTTGGAATATTAGTAATTACTGCGTCAGCTCTCTTTTTTTTTAGATTTTTGGAATATTTATCAATGTAAACAAATTTATTACTATGTATTTGATTTAGAAGAAAAATATTTTTTGAATCTATATTGATCTTTCTTTTTACAATTTTTAAATTTTTACTAACTTTTGCTCTATTATCTCTGGAACCTGGTCCACAATTTAAACTTTTATAAATACCTGTTGAGTAACCACCTTTGTTATTAAAAAAACCATGACTAATCTCCTTTAATTTAGATAATTTTTTTGAAACTATCAATTGAAACCCAACTTAAATTTATTACCTTTCTTTTTGATAAACATTACCTTAAATAAATCTCCCATTTCTTCCTCATCTATCAGTTTTTTTAATCTAAAATAAATATCAGCTTTTTTCGAAAAACTTTTATTTTGTGATATTATTTCAGCCCTATGTTTTATTCCTAATTTTACTAAAAATCTTCCTTGAGTTGTTATTAAATTATGTAAACCACCTAATTGATTGATTATTTCCTTAAACAAGAAAAAATTAATATTATGAGTAATATCTGATTTTCCAATATTTTCCAAAACATTGCTGTGTTTATGATTTGAAATTGATTTAAGAGTGTTTTTCATCTTTTTTTCTATATAGCCATAATCTATTATTAGAAGACCTCCACTATTTTTTTTAATTATCTCAGTGATTTTTTTTAAATAATTTACTCCAACTAACGAGTATTCAATAAATTTCTGGTCTTTTGAAATATTATAACCAATTTTCTTTTCGAATTCTTTCATATTAAAACTCTTTTCACAAAAAAAAGCTTTTTTTCTATTTTTAAAATTTACGTATCTTTCAAACCATAGATCTTTTTTTTTAATAAATTGTTTTATCGCCATTGCATCAAAAAATTCGTTAGCGATAAAAATAGTTGGGAATTTTTTTATTTCTTTCAAATTGGAAATCCATATTACCCTTTCTCTTTTTAATTTATCTTTTTGAATTTTTTTTAATTTTAGACTTTTTTCATGAATTAAAATATTACACGAATTTAAAAACTTTGGAAACTTTTTAAATGTTTCTAATAAAATTTTCATCATCTCACCATTTCCTGCACCAACTTCTACCAAATTAATTTTTTTTGGATTTCCTAAATTTCCCCAAAACTCTAAAATCCATATAGCTATCATTTCAGAAAACATCCTAGAAATATTTGGTGCAGTTATAAAATCACCCCTTCTTCCAAAAGGGTTTTTTTGCATGTAGTATCCTTTTTTTTTATCATATAGAGCATAATTAATAAATTTGTCTAAAGAGATTTTAAAATTATTTTTGATAATCATGTTTTTTTAAAGTCAAATAAGAACCAAATATAAAAAATACTAAACATAAAACCTGCCCCATACTTAAATTAAACACAACATAACCTAATTGTTCATCTGGAACTCTCAAAAATTCTATAAAAAATCTAAAACTGGAGTAAAATATTAAAAACATTCCAGATATGAAACCAGGATTTTTAGCTGAAGAACTTTTTCGAAAATATATCAATATTAAAAACAATAATAGTCCTTCAAAAAAAGCTTCATAAAGTTGAGATGGATGACGATATATTTCATCTATTTTTTTAAATTTTACCCCCCATGCCAAGGCGGTTTCTTTACCATAAAGTTCAGAGTTTATAAAATTTGCAATACGTCCAAAAAAGATCCCTATAGGGGCGACTAACGAGACAATATCAAGATAAATAAAAGAATTATGATTATGTTTTTTTGCAAACAATATGCTTACCACAATTACACCTAATAGCCCACCATGGAACGACATTCCCCCATTCCAAATTTTAAAAATTTCAACAGTGTTCTCTAAATAGTAATCAAAATTATAAAATACTACATAACCTAGTCTACCACCAATTATAATACCTAAAATTATAAAAGTAATATAGTCGTCGAATTTTTCTTTTAAATTTTCTTCTTTAATAAAAATCTCTTTCGCTAAAACCCATCCAGCGAGAATTCCGAATATATATGACAAAGAATACCATCTAAACTCTAATGAAAATAAACTAAATGCAACTGGGTCAAAATTATTAATGAACATTTTAAATTATAATAATAGAATAAGAATATAATAACTTGTTTAATAAATATATGAAAAATTCAAAATTTGTATTTGATAAATTTACTAAACTTATAGAGCAAGGATTAGTTTCATCTAGAGACTTAAAAAATGAGATAGTAAACATTTTAAAATCAAAAAGAGATGAAATTGTGTTTAAAATGAAATTAACGACCAAGGACGAATTTGATATACTGACTAAAAGAGTCGAAAATTTAGAGAAAAAATTTGAAAAAAAACAGGTTATAAAAAAAAAGATTAAACGGGCAAAAAAATCTTAACTTCAAGTCCGTTTAAATTAGATTTATTTAATTTTATATTACCACCGTGAGAACGTACAATGTCTGATGTTATTGACAGGCCTAGCCCTACACTAGACTTTGAGTCTGCTCTTCCTTTGTCTATTTTGTAAAAAGGTTTAAATACATTATCGTATTCACTTTCTGGTATTCCTGGACCGTCATCCTCAACTTTTATTATTAAGTTTGCTCTCTTTTTTTGAAGTTCAATATTTATCTTATTACCGTATTTAATTGAATTTTCTAACAGATTATTTAAACATCTTTTAATTAAATTTTTTCGACCATTTAAATAAACCCTGGGTGATATCTCTTTTGTAATATTTTCATTATTATATTTAACTATTATTTCGTCCATTAAATCACTAAGGTTGAAAAGTTCGTCTTTCTCCATAAATGAGGAACTTGTAAACTGTAGATATTCATTAAGCATTTTTTCCATTTCATTTATATCCTCAGTTAGTTTACCTGCTAAGGATTTATCTTTTATAAACTCAGTTTGTAATTTCATCCTTGTTAAAGGTGTTCTTAAATCGTGACTAATCCCAGATAGCATTTCAGATCTTTGATTTAAATGTCTCATTATTCTTCTTCTCATTTTATCAAATTCATAACCTGCTTGACGTATCTCAGCTGCACCAGAGGGCTTAAATTCATCAACATTTTCACCTCTTCCAAATTTTTCAGCCGCTTTGGCTAAAGCTGTAATTGGTCTTGTTTGATTTTTTAAAAATATTAATGAAATAATGACGACTATGAACGCAGGAACAGTTATCCATAAGCCAAACAATCTAGCAGAGGTACTTGTAAGTCTATCCTTAGGAATAATGAATTTAAAAAAACCATTTTGATATTTAATTCTTAGATCAACCAGCTCCTTATAACTAGTTGTGTCAAACCAAAATTTTTCTAGGGCAAACCTAGATTTTAATTCTCTTCTCAATGTTCTATCAATTGGACTAAACCATCTTTCATTGTAAGAAAAATTAAAATTATCGTCATCAATAAATTCAATATTCAAATCTTGATATAATGAAAAAATATTTTTTATTTCATCCTTTTCATAATTATCATTACTATAAACCTCAATAAAAGTTTGAATTTCACTTACCAACGCCCTTGTCATCCCCTTATTGGTTTTAATCCATAGACTATCAAAGAAAACTATCGTAATTATTAATTGAATAAGAATAATTGGAATTGCAACTATTAACAAAGCTCTGTAAAATAATCTTTTTGGCAATAAATTTTTTACAAATTTATTCAATCCATAAAACATAACCAGCTCCTCTTATAGTTTGAAGAAATTTTGGATTTTTTGGATCAATTTCAATTTTTTTTCTTAGTCTTGTTATTATAACATCAACTGATCTTTCTTTATCTAAATCAATTAATTTGCCAATCTCTTCTCTTTCAAATATTTTCCCAGGGTTATTAATCATTTTTTCTAAAATTATTTTTTCAGTGTTATTCATCTTAAATTCCGAATTATCATGAAAAATTATTTGTTTGTTTAAATCTATTTTGACATTTTCAAATTTGATCAATTTTTTTAAATCATTTTTTTTTGTTTTATCAATTATATTTCTTATTCTTAGATCAAGTTCTTTTGGCTCAAATGGTTTAGGTAAATAATCATCTGCACCCATTTCCAATCCTTCGATTCTCTCACTTGGTTCACCTTTTGCAGTTAATAAAATGACAGGACTTTTTATAGTTTTTTTATTTTCTTTTAAAAAGTCAAGACCACTCTTGCCAGGCATCATTATATCCAAAATTATTAAATCGAACTCAATAATTTTAATTTTTTCAGCAGCGTTTTCAGCATTCTCAGCAGTAGTAACTAAATAATTTTTTTCATTTAAATATTTTTTTACTAAAGATCTAATCCCTTCGTCATCGTCAACTAGCAAAATATGAGCCTGAAAATTATCCATTTATTATTCTATCTAAGACCTCATCAAAATTAAGAACCTCTTGAGAGCTTGAATTAAGCAATGCATTATAGATTCTTTTTTTTTGTACTTCAAAAATTTCTTTAAAAACTTTTTTTCCTTTTTCATTTAGGAAGATATGCTTAATTCTTGTATCAACTTCATCTTTATTAAAAAAAATTATCTCTAGTTTGATCAAATCCTTTAAAACTCTATTTAGACTTTGTTTGGATACTTTAAGTTTCTTCATAAGTTCTGAGATCGATATTCCTTCATACATGGAAATTAGATGTATGGTTTTTTGATGGGCTAACCCAATTTGATATTTATTGAGAACTTTTTTCGAGTCTGAAAAAGTTTCTCGATAACTTATAAACAACTTTTCAATTAAGTGTTTTAATTGTTCATCTTTTAAATATAAAAGCTCTTTCATCACAGGTAAGTTATATTGACATATTATATATACATAGATATTTTTCAGTAATAATTTTATATTTCATAAATGATACCTTACGATAAAAGATCTGGTAAAATATGGTACAACGGCAAATTAGTAGATTGGTCGGATGTTAAAGTGCATGTATTAAGCCATGGATTACACTATGCTAGCTGTGTTTTTGAAGGAGAAAGAGTTTACGATGGTTCAATCTTCAAACTAGAGGAACATACCTCAAGATTTTTTCATTCAGCAAAACGAATGGGTTTTGAAATTCCATACACTGAGGCGGAAATTAACACTGCCTCAAACACTATAATTAAAAATCAAAAAGTTGAAAATGGGTATGTAAGACCAGTAGCATGGAGGGGAAGTGAAATGATGGCAATCTCAGCTCAACAAACAAAAATTCATGTTGCAATAGCAACTTGGGAATGGGGTTCATATTTTGATCCAAAATTAAAAGTTGAAGGTATCAGATTAAATATTTCCAATTGGAGAAGACCAGCTCCTAATACAATACCATGGGATACGAAAGCCTCTGGACTTTATATGATATGCACACTTTCAAAACACGAGGCAGAAAAAAATGGTTATACAGATTCTTTAATGTTAGATCACGAAGGTAATATTGCCGAAGCAACTGGTGCAAATATTTTTTTTAAAGATACAAATGGTGAGCTTCACACACCGATACCAGATTCTTTTTTGGACGGAATTACAAGAAGAACAGTAATTGAAATTGCAAAATTAAAAAATATCAAAGTTCATGAAAGAAAAATTAATCCTAAAGAATTGAAGAATTTCGTTGGATGTTTTCTAACTGGAACTGCAGCAGAGGTAACACCAGTATCCTGTATTGCTGAAAATGAATTTAAAGTTTGTGATCAAATAATTGGTTTAAATGAGAGTTATCAGCAACTAGTTAGAAAGAAAAAAGCTGCTTAATCTTTGTTGTCCTCTGAAATTGCATGATCAATTCCTTTTCGCATATATTCATATCCCGTGAAAAGAGTTAAAGCAGCTGAAAGCCATAGAAGAATTATTCCTATGGTTTGGGCATTATAGTCTTGAAAATTAATGATTTTATTTCCAGTTTCACCTGAAAGTAAAAGTGCAATAGAAATCATTTGTAACACAGTTTTCAATTTTGCTAAATTTGAAACTGGTAGTTTAATTTTTCCTTTAGCTAAAAATTCTCTTAATCCTGATATCAAAATTTCTCGAGTTAGGATAATAATTGCAGCTATTACTTCATAATTTCTTATAGTTCCATCCATTACTAAAAGTATTAAAGCTGTTGCAACGATAATCTTATCTGCGATGGGATCGAGCAATTCTCCAAGTTTAGACTCTTCTCCAAGAAATCTGGCTAACATCCCATCTAAAAAATCTGTGAAGGATGCAACTATAAATAAAATTAAAGCTGTTAAATCTCCATAAAATCCAGGTAAATAAAAAGCCAATACAAAAAATGGAACAATTAAAATTCTTCCAACAGTCAAAATATTCGGTATCTTATTAAGCATATTTGTTTTTATTCATGAAAAAAATTATATATTTTTTTTGCAACTTTTACCTCAACGCCCTCTACTGATTTAATTTCATCAAGACTAGCAGACTCAACAGCTCTAGCAGATCCAAAATGGTTTAAAAGAGCCCTTTTTCTTATTGAGCCAATCCCCTCTATTTGATCTAATAATGATTTACTTATCCCCCTTTTCCTTTTTGCCCTGTGAGCACTGATTGCAAATCGGTGAGACTCGTCTCGAATTCTTTGAAGAAAAAATAGAATAGGATCATTTTTCTTAAATTTGAATTCTTTTCCATTATGAAAAAAAGTTTCGTTGCCACTATTTCTAAATTTACCTTTGGCTATTGCAATAATAGGAATTTCATGAAGTCCCAATTCATTTAATGTTTCTCTTGCTACAGAATATTGTCCTTTTCCACCATCAACTATTACTAAATCTGGAAAAGATAAATAGTTTTCTTTTTCTTGAACAGCTTTTTTAAACCTTCTACTCAATACCTCGCGCATCATTCCGTAGTCATCTTGCTCATTTTTTTTGTTTTTAATATTAAATTTTCTGTATCTTTTTTTTATAAATCCTTCATCTCCATAAGTTATTAGAGCGCCAACACTGTTGGTTCCCTGAATATGACTATTATCGTAAACTTCAATTAGATTTATATTTGTTTCTAAATTAAATTTAGTAGTTACCGCTTCAAATAATTCTCGGTTATTCTGACTTTCATAAAGTTTTCTATTTAAGCTATCTTTAGCATTTTTAACAGCTTGATTAATTACTTTTAACTTTGAGCCTTTTTTAGCCACAGAGATATTAATCTGTTTACCCTCTTTTTGTGAAAGTGTCTTTTCAATTAATACCTTTTCTTTAATTTCCTCAGATAAAATTATTGATGACGGGACACTTTTGTTTTCATAAAATTGTGAGATAAAGGAATTTATTATGTTACTTAATCTTTCATCAGGGTCATGTTTTGGAAAAAAAGCTTGATTGCCCCAGTTTTGTTTTGATCTATAAAAAAAGACCTGTACACAAGTTTTGCCCGACTCTTTATACCCTGCTATTACATCTGCCTCGATCAAGTTTGCTTCATTAATTCTTTGTGATGATTGAATAATATTTAAAGATTTAATCCTATCTCTTAGAATGGTTGCTTTTTCAAAATCCAAATCCACGCTTGCTTTTTCCATTTGATCAGAAAGACTTTTTTGTATTTTTCTAGATTTACCAGATACAAATTCTATTGCATCATCTACTGTTTTTTTGTAATCCTCTATCTCTATATAACCAACGCAAGGTCCTGAACATCTTTTAATTTGGTATAAGATGCATGGGCGCTCTCTATTTTTGAAAACAGTATCATCACAAACTCTTAAGTGAAAAATCTTTTGTATCATTTTTATTGTCCAGTTAGCCGAACCTGCAGATGCGAAGGGTCCGAAATAAAAACCCTCATTTGTTTTTTTTCCACGATGTCTTTTTATCTGTGGCCATTTTTCTTTATTACTAATAAAGATAAATGGAAAAGATTTATCATCTCGTAACAAAATATTAAATTTAGGTTTATGTTTTTTAATCAAATTTGCTTCAAGAAGCAGTGCCTCACTCTCGTTAGAAGTAGTCGTTATTTCTAGTTTCCTAGTTTGTGAGAGCATTCTCTCTGTCCTTATAATATGATTTTTTTCAGCCACATAGCTCTTAAGTCTATTTGGTAAATTTTTTGCTTTACCAACATAAAGAATATCTCCTTTATCATCTAGCATTCTATATACCCCAGGTAATTTAGGAATAAGAACGAGTTCTTTTCTAATTACTTCTTTTCCTATCTCAGAACTTATCATGACTTTTTTTTTTGGTAATTTGAATACCAACTGATGAACAGTCTTTTAAAATTTCTAGTTTTTCAATTTTTAACATTATCTTACCAATTCTTTTATCTTTAAATAATTCATCAAAAACTGCCTCTGCAAGGGACTCTAAAAAATTGTAGTGTTTCTTTTTAACTAGTTTTGTAATTAATTTAACCACTGTTCCATAGTTTACTATGGACTTAATGTCTTTATCGTTAGTAGGTTTTTTATCCTCATAGTCAATTTCAAGACTAAACTTAATTTTTTGGGATTTCTCTTTTTCAAAATCATAATAACCAAGTTTTAGATCTAAAATAAGTTCATTAATTAAAATTTTTTTCTCATAATTAAATAAGCTTTTTGATTTATCAATCTTAACTATTCTTAGATTATTTTTTTTCATTCTTTACCACCCATTATATCTGGTGTTTGCCAGTTCAAACTTTGTCCACTATCAATTGCTAAAACCTGACCTGTAATAGAGCTATTTTTTATAAAAAAGTCAACAGCACTACAGATTTCATTAACATTAACTTGTTGTTTTAATGGTGTAGCAAAATACTGTTTTTTAAAATGTTTTACAGTTTGTCTTTTATTTTTAATTGTTGGACCTGGGGCTATACCATTTACACGAGTTTTTGGTGCTAAGCTCATTGCACTTGTTTTAGTTAAAGTATAAAGTCCTGTTTTACTTAACGTATATGACAGAAAATAAGGTGTTAATTTAAAAACCCTTTGGTCAATAATGTTGATAATATTATTATTTTTTCCTCTGGTATTTTTGGCAAAACCTTTTGATAGTAATGCAGGCGCTTTAAGATTTGCATTTAAATGAAGATCCCAACTTTTGACTGAAAAATTTTCTAATTTATCGTTTTCAAATAAGGAGGCATTATTAATTAAACAGTCAAAATATTTTAATTTTATTTTTGAAAATTTAATAATTTTATCAACATCATTTTCGTTACCTAGATCTGCTTTTACTAAATAAACAATAGTACCATTCTTTTTTAATTCTTTTTTAAGCTTTTCTGCTTTAGATTTAGATTTATTATAGTGAATTACAATTTCAATTTTTGGCCCTGATAATTTTTTTGCTATTGCGGCGCCTATTCTGGTTGCTCCTCCAGTAATAATTATTTTGCGTGCTTCCATTTTTTATCTCTTTTTTTTGTCACTTTTGTTCCTGGCATACCCATAGTTGATCTACCTTTTGGGTAAAGTTTATTTTTTACATCGTACTGTCTTATTTTAGGATTTAATGTTATTTCTAATTCTGTACTCTCTAATTTTCTTATTTCATCTCTTATTTTTGCGGCATCTTCAAACTCCAGATTAGAAGCGGCTTCCTTCATTTTTTTATCCAAAGCTTTAAGATGTTTCTTTAAATTTCCACCAACATTTGAGCCCTCACTAATTTTGACATAATCTTTCTCATAAACACTCTCTAAGATATCACTAATTTCCTTTTTTACTGACTTAGCATCTATTTTATGCTTTTTGTTATAATTTAATTGAATTTTTCTTCTTCTATCTGTTTCTTGAATTGCTTTTTTAATACTTTTAGTTTCTTTATCTGCATACAAAATTACCTTACCCTCAACATTCCTTGCTGCTCTTCCAATTGTTTGAATTAGTGAGGTTTCCGATCTTAAAAAACCCTCTTTGTCTGCATCTAAAATTCCTACCAAAGCACACTCAGGGATGTCTAAACCTTCTCTTAATAAATTTATTCCAACAAGGACATCAAAAACTCCCATTCTCAAGTCTCTCATAATTTCTATTCTCTCTAATGTGTCTATATCTGAGTGAAGGTATCTAACTTTAACCCCATTTTCATGGAGGTATTCAGTTAAATCTTCGGCCATCTTTTTTGTTAGAGTGGTAACTAAAATTCTATGATTTTTTTCAATTACTTTTTTGCATTCATGCATTAGATCATCCACTTGATTTTTTGCAGGTCTAATTTCAACTGGAGGATCAATTAATCCAGTAGGTCTAATTACTTGATCTATAAATTTTCCTTTAGTTTGCTCTAACTCCCATGGACCAGGTGTTGCTGAAACAAATACAGTTTGAGTTCTCATTAAATCCCATTCCTCAAATTTTAATGGTCTGTTGTCCATACACGATGGAAGTCTAAAACCATATTCAGCTAGAGTACTCTTTCTTGATCTATCACCTTTATACATTCCGTTAAGTTGTGGAACTGTAACATGACATTCGTCAACAAAGACCAATGTATTGTCTGGAAAATACTCGAAAAGGGTGGGAGGTGGTTCGCCTGGTTTTCTTCCAGATAAAAATCTAGAATAATTTTCAATTCCAGCACAAGATCCTGTTGCTTCTATCATTTCAAGATCAAATTTTGTTCTTTCCTCTAATCTTTGTGCCTCAAGTAATTTATTTTCTGCTTTATGTTTCTTCAGAGTAATTTCTAACTCTTTCCTAATATTAATTACTGCTTGTTCGATAGTTGGTTTAGGAGTAATGTAGTGACTGTTGGCATAGACTTTAACTAAACTTAATTCTCTCACCTGATCGCCAGTTAAAGGGTCAAACTCCTCTATTTTTTCAAGTTTATCACCAAATAAACTTAATCTCCAGGCTCTATCCTCTAAGTGTGATGGAAAAATCTCTAAATATTCACCTCGAGCTCTGAATGTACCACGATAAAAATTTTGATCGTTACGTTTATATTGAAGTGCTACCAAAGATTTAATTATTTGTTCCCTACTGTATTCATAATTTTTTTGTAGGGTCAATGTCATTTTACTATATGCCTCAACTGAGCCTAAACCATATATACACGATACACTTGCAACTATTAGCACGTCATCTCTCTCAAGAAGAGATCTCGTTGCTGAATGTCTCATTCGATCTATTTGTTCATTGATAGATGCCTCTTTTTCTATATAGGTATCTGATCTGGGTACGTATGCTTCTGGTGTATAATAATCGTAATAGGAAACAAAATATTCAACTGCGTTATCTGGAAAAAAAGTTTTCATCTCCCCATAAAGTTGAGCTGCCAGGGTTTTATTGGGGGCCAAAATTAAAGCTGGTCTATTTGTGGCTTCAATAACTTTTGCCATAGTGAATGTTTTTCCAGATCCAGTAACTCCAAGTAAAACTTGATTAAATGCATCTTTATTTGCTCCATTCACTAATTTTTTTATAGCTTCAGGCTGATCTCCTGCTGGTTTAAAATCTGATTTAATTTTGAATCTTTTTCCTCCTTCAAGTTTTCCACTGATTTTTGGATTTTTACTCTGTATATCTGTAATTAAATCTTGATAAGTATTTTCCATATATTAAGAAAGTAGTAGAATTAAATTATATTTCAATGAGCATTATATCAGACAGTTTAAAAAGAATTAAACCTTCGCCAACAATTGCTGTAACCCAGAAGGCAAGAGAGCTAAGAGCAGCAGGCAAAGATGTTATTGTTCTAGGAGCTGGTGAACCAGACTTTGATACTCCTGATAATATTAAAAATGCTGCGATTAGAGCAATTAAAAAAGGAGATACAAAATATACCGCAGTTGATGGTACTCCAGAACTAAAAAAAGCTATCATTGGAAAATTTAGAAGAGAAAATAAATTAAATTATTCAACGGATCAAATTACTGTAGGTACTGGAGGAAAACAAGTCCTATACAATACTTTTATGGCAACTTTAAATAAAGGTGATGAAGTTATAATTCCAGCACCATTTTGGGTTTCATATCCTGATATGGTCCTTTTAGCTGGAGGAAAACCAAAAATAATAAAATGCACTGAGCAAGATGGTTTTAAACTAACACCAAAAAAATTAAAAAAAGCAATTTCGAAAAAAACTAAATGGATTATTCTTAATTCTCCATCAAATCCAACTGGAGCAGGTTATTCCAAAAAAGAAATTAACGATTTAGCAAAAATTTTAATCAGAAATAAAAAAATATTTATTTTAAGTGATGACATTTATGAACATGTTAGGTACGATAACTTTAATTTTTTTACAATTGCTCAAATTTCTAAACTAAAAGATAGGACGCTTACGATGAATGGAGTAAGTAAATCATATGCTATGACTGGTTGGAGAATAGGTTATGCTGCTGGTCCAAAGGAAATAATAAAAGCTATTGGAAAAATACAATCACAATCAACTTCAAATCCGTCTTCAATAAGTCAAGCTGCAGCTGTTGAGGCATTAAATGGAAAACAAGGATTTATAAAGACTAGAGCTAAAGCATTTAAAGACAGAAGAAACTTTGTTGTGAAAAGCCTAAATAGTATAAAAGGCATAAGTTGTTTAACCCCAAATGGTGCATTTTACGTTTTTCCAAGCTGCAAGGGATTGATAAATAAAAAAACAAAATTAAAAACTGATACTAATTTTGTTCAAAGATTACTTGAAAAAGAAAATGTTGCTGTTGTCCAAGGTTCTGCTTTTGGCTTAGATGGCTATTTTAGAATTTCTTATGCTACATCCATGAAAAATTTAAAAAAAGCAATGTCGAGAATTAAATCTTTTTGTGAAGCTATAAACAAATAATTATTTCTGATTCAAAATTTTTTTTGCTGGAATTGTTTTTTTTATCCAATTATTTGGAATAGAATTTATACCCTTTAAAGCCGCAAAATATGCTCCAGTAAAATTTGCCCTTGAACAATTGCATCCTCCTGCCTTTATTGTTTTTAAAATAGCATCTTTATAATTTTTTGAATTTATAATTGTATATATTGAGCTGTTAAAAGTTCCTGGGTAGCTACACGCCATACCTAGTTTCTTTATAGCAATCGGATCGAACTTTGATCCAAATTTTCTTATCCTTTTAATGTCATTAACAATTCCTTTAAAAAAAGAATTTCTGTTAAATTTTTTGATGAATTCCTTGATTGGATCTTTAGCTCCCTTTAATGCAAAATCTATCAAATAAAATTTTGCCATAGCATATTTAAAACTTATTTTTGAAATTGTTACAATTTTGAAAATTTTTTCTAAATTTCTAAAATCAAAGCCATATAGAAAATATGGAAGAGTAGCACAAAAACCATCTGACTCATTGACTTTTACACCACCAGAGATCTTCTTTTTTAATTTAATATTTTTTACCGTCTCAATAATGTTTTGATGTATCCATGGTCCCTTGACTATACCGCGCCAGTCTTTGACTTTTTTGTATTTAGATCTCAGTTTTAAATTTTTCCAATATTTACTTCCAGGGCCAAAGTTTTTAAGAATTTTTTTTTTAAAACGTTTCTCTATATTTTCGTGTCCATCCAGTAGTGTGTGAAACATCACTTGGCTAATTTCATTGTAACCAGAGACTTTTCCAGTTTTGATATTGTAGAAAGGACTTCTATTTTTTTTTAAGAAAGAAAAGTCCTTTTTTCCTTTAATATAAATACCTAATTTTTTTTGATTATAAACCCAATGTAATGGTCTGGCTGCTGCATCTGCAACTGTAGCACCCAAAAAAACATGGAGATTATTTTTCACTTTAATGAGACAAAAACTTTTCAGCCTCTAGTGCTGCCATACACCCCATACCAGCAGCAGTTACCGCCTGCCTAAAAGTTTTATCTTTTACGTCTCCAGCTGCATAAACACCTGGTACATTAGTCTCTGTTGAATCTGGTTTTGTTATCAAATAACCCTCATTATCCATACTAAGTTGATCTTTAAATAATTGAGTTGCAGGGTCATGACCAATAGCAATGAAAACACCGTCTAATTTTATTTCATTAATTTTATTTGTTTTCACATTTTTAACTTTTATTCCTTTAACATTTTTTGGATCTTTATCTCCAATTACATCCTCAACAACTGTATCCCAAATGATTTCAATTTTTTTATTTTCCATCAGTTTTTTTTGAAGCATTTTTTCAGCTCTCAAACTATCTCTTCTGTGAATTAATTTTACTTTTGACGCAAATTTTGTAAGAAACATTGCCTCTTCAACAGCTGCATTACCTCCACCTACAACAGCAACTTCTTTATCTTTAAAAAAAAAACCATCACATGTTGCACATGCTGATACACCAAATCCTCTAAACTCTTGTTCAGATTTAATATTTAACCATCTTGCTTGGGCACCTGTGGAAATTATTATGCTATCAGCAGTATATCTTTGACCAGTGTCACCTACGGCCTCAAAAGGTGTCGTTTGTAAATTTACTGAACTTATATGATCTTCAATCATTTCTGTTCCAACTGCCTTTGCTTGCTCTTTCATTTGATCCATAAGCCATGGACCTTGAATAACATCAGCAAATCCCGGAAAGTTTTCAACATCTGTTGTTGTAGTTAATTGGCCTCCAGGCTCCGATCCATAAACCAAAATTGGATTTAACATTGCTCTCGCCGCATAAACTGCAGCAGTATATCCAGCAGGACCAGACCCAATTATTAACACTTTTGTGTGTTTAGTTGGATTTTGACTCATATGAAAGCTATATAGTGATAAATGACTAAATTAAAAGGTTTATTATTGACCGAGGGCATGCATGGCATGATTAGCCAAGTTGAGGGGCTTGCTAAAGCTCTTAATCTTGAATTTATACACGAAAAAATTGAACTAAATATTTTTTGGAAAATGATTCCTCCAAAATTAACACCTGTAAAAGATTTTGTTTTCAAAAACAATATATCAAAAAAATTTAATGTAGTAATTTCATGTGGAAGAAAAAGTGTAGTTCCATCCATCTTTTTAAAAAAAAATTTTGGAAGTAAAATTATGAACATTCATATTCAGGATCCAAAAGTATCATTAAATAATTTTGATTTTGTTATTGCTCCAGAGCACGATGGTCTTGAGGGGATAAATGTTCTAAAAACCAAAGGCGCAATTCATTATCTTACTGAAAAAGACTTAGAGGAAAATATTGATTATCTTAAACCTCGAATTAAAAAAGAAAAAATAATAGCGTTTATCGCTGGTGGTCCAAATAAGTATTATGATTTTAATGATGAAACAATTGAGGAAATTTTTGTTAAAACTAAAAAAAATTTTATTAATCAAGGTTATCAGCTTATTTTTATACCCTCAATGAGAACACCTCAAAGAATTATAGATAAAGCCCAAAATTTTTTTGGTGATGACCAGATTATAATTCAGGATATTGATAAGAAAGCCTATTTGTCATCACTTAAGCTAGCTAATCATATTATTGTAACTTGCGACTCTACATCCATGATATCTGAAGCAGCCATGTCGGGAAGACCAATATATGTGGCTCAAATGCCAGCCATCAAAAAAAACATTCGTTTTAAAAAATTTTTTGAGCTTTTTAAATCCCTAGAAATAATTAAAAACTTAGGGGACACAGTGGAAGAATGGAATTATAAAAAACTTAATGAAACTACTAGAATATCAGGATATATAGAGAAACAATTTAAAGATTATGACTTTTCTTAATTCTATATTGAAAAATTCAAAAAAGTATGATTCTCCATTTAATCACTGGGAATATAATAATGCTTTATGTGAAGATGCTATTAAAGAAATAGAAGGCGCAGACATTCCTGATGTAAGCAAACATAATCTCAATTATGATGGTACAAGAGCAATTGATGGTGGTGCTGCTGAATTTAGAGAAGGCATAGCTACAGGCGGTAAGGCGATAAAATTTAGATGTTTTGTTACAAAAGAAAATGCCTCTCAATTTCCAAATTTAGTAAAATTCATTAATGAACTTCAATCTAAAGAAACATGCAAAACAATTTCCAAAATGATTAATAAAGATTTATCTGGTTCATATGTTAGACTTGAAGTTATATGTGACCGTGAAGGTTTTTGGTTAAAGCCACATTGTGATATTAAAGAAAAATTAATGTCAGGACTCATTTTTGTAAATAACGCAAATGAATCAGAGGAATTAGGCACTGATTTTTATAATGAAAAATTAGAAAAAGTTAAAACAGTTCCCTATAAGCATAATTATGGTTATTTGTTTACAAGTGGACCAAATACGTGGCACGGCATGGAAAAGAAAAAAATTGTTAAAGAAAGAAGGTGTATTCAAGTCAATTATGTTACATTTAAAACTGACTGGAAAGTTGATTAAATATTTTGTAGAGATGTCACCTCTAATTTTTTTGTATTAAGTGATTTAATACCCTCAATACATGCTAGCGCTGTTGACATATTTGTGCAGTAGGGTACTTTATTTTTAAGTGTCGCTCTTCTTAAAGCAATAGCATCATTTAATCTATGTTCTGTATTCCCACCACCAGTATTAATTACCAAAGCTATTTTTTTGGAGTTGAGAACATCAACGATATGAGGTGATCCACTACTTACTTTATTAATAATTTTACAACTCATGCCATGTTTTCGAATATATTCAGCGGTTCCTTTTGTGGCACACAAATGGAACTTTAGTTTTAAAAGTTCTTTTGCAATTCCTAAACCCTCATCTTTATGAGAGTCTTTCAATGATAAAAAAGCTAGTCCATTTGTAGGTAACGAATTAGACGATGCTATCTGGCTCTTTGCGTATGCCATTCCAAAATTTTTGTCAAATCCCATCACCTCTCCAGTTGATTTCATTTCTGGACCTAATAATAAATCACTATTAGGAAATTTGTTAAATGGAAAAACAGCCTCTTTTACGGCAAACATTCCTTTGGATTTATCTTTTAAATTAAATTTTGAAAGTTTTTCACCAGCCATAACTCTCGAAGCTATCTTTGCCAAGGGTATTCCTTTAGCTTTTGAAACAAAAGGAACAGTCCGGCTAGCTCTTGGATTTACTTCAATAACAAATATTTCATCTTTCTTAATTGCAAATTGAACATTCATGAAACCTTTTACTTTAAGGGCTATAGCTAAATTTTTTGTCTGTTTCTCAATTTCTTTTAGTAAAAAAGGTTTTATGGAAACAGGTGGTAAGCTACAAGCCGAGTCTCCAGAATGAATTCCTGCTTCCTCTATATGCTGCATGATGCCAGCCACATGTACTTCTTTACCATCGGATATAGCATCAACATCCACTTCCATTGCATGATTTAAAAATTTGTCAATAAGAATTGGATTTTTTTCTGCTACTTTAAAGGCTTCCTCTACAAAATTTTTTAATTGGCTTTTTTCGTAAACAATTTCCATTGCCCTTCCTCCAAGAACATAAGAGGGTCTAACCATTAAAGGCAAACCAATTTTTTCAGATATTTCAATTGCTTGATTAAAATTTTTTGCAATTCCACTTTCAGCTTGATTTAAATTTAATTTTTCTAAAAGTTTTCTAAATCTATCTCTATCTTCTGCTAGATCAATAGATGAGTATTGAGTTCCTAAAATTGGGAGATTATTATCATGTAAAAATTTTGCTAATTTAATTGGAGTTTGACCACCAAATTGCGTAATGATACCAACTAAATTCCCTTTTTCTTTCTCTCTCTTTATAATATTGAAAACATATTCTTCCTTTAAAGGCTCAAAATATAATCTATCGCTAGTATCATAATCTGTTGAGACAGTCTCAGGATTACAATTAACCATAACAGTTTCAAAACCAGCAGCCTTTAAGGCAAAACTTGCTTGACAACAGCAATAATCAAATTCTATTCCTTGTCCTATTCTATTGGGCCCTCCGCCTAATATTATAATTTTTTTTTTTCCACTTGGGTCAGCCTCACACTCTGAATTTATTGAAAAATTTCTTTGATATGTTGAGTACATGTATGGTGTAAAGGATTTAAATTCTGCAGCACAAGTATCAACTTTTTTAAATACTGGTAAAATTTTAAGTGCAGTTCTTTTTTTTCTCACAATATCCTCAGATAAATTTGACAGTTCAGAAAGCTTTTTATCTGAAAAACCTATTGATTTTATTTGATTAAAATCGTCAAAATTTTTAGGCAATCCATTTTTTTTTATCTTAATTTCATTTTCTATTATTTCTTTAATCTGGTTTAAGAACCATGGATCAATTTTTGAAAAATTATAAATTTTTTTAAGCTTGATTTTTTTCCTCATTGCTTCAGCAACAAGTAATATTTTATTTGGAATATTTTCTTTTAGTTTTTTTTCAATTTGTCTTTTATTAAGATTAAATATTCTGTCTAATCCTGAGAAACCAGTTTCAAGAGAAACTAATGCTTTTTGAAGAGACTCTTTAAAGTTTCTTCCAATTGCCATTGCTTCCCCTACTGATTTCATTGATGTACCTAGAATTGCCGGAGAAGTTGAAAATTTTTCAAAAGTAAATCTCGGAATTTTGGTCACCACATAATCTATACTTGGCTCAAATGATGCTGGGGTAACTTTGGTAATTTCATTTTTTAATTCATCCAATGTGTATCCAACCGCAAGTTTTGCAGCAACTTTTGCGATGGGAAATCCAGTAGCTTTAGATGCTAGGGCTGATGATCTTGATACTCTAGGGTTCATCTCAATTATTACCATACGCCCATTTTTAGGATTTATTGCAAATTGAACATTTGAACCACCTGTCTCAACTCCAATTTTTCTTAAACATGCGATAGAAGCATTTCGCATTACCTGATATTCTTTGTCAGTTAATGTCAATGCAGGAGCAACTGTAACCGAGTCCCCCGTGTGTATTCCCATTGGATCTATATTTTCTATTGAACAAATAATTATACAATTATCTTTTTTATCTCTTACAACCTCCATTTCAAATTCTTTCCAACCTTCTAAACACTCTTCCACAAGCACTTGGCTCACTGGAGACTCATGCAAACCATTTTTGATAATTTTTAAGTAATCTTTTTTATTTTTTGCTATTCCTCCTCCTAAACCTCCAAGCGTAAAAGCTGGCCTAATTATTGCTGGTAAACCAATTTTATTCAAAACTTTTGATGCTTGATTAATATTGTTTACGATCTCAGATTTTGGGAGATCTAAACCAACCTCAATCATGTTTTTTCTAAATTTTTTTCTATCTTCTGCATTGGAAATAGCTTTTGAATTTGCGCCAATTAATTCAATTTTATATTTATTTAAAATTCCTTTTTTTTCTGCTTCCATTGCAAGGTTAAGAGCAGTCTGGCCACCCATGGTTGGGAGAATTGCATCTGGTTTTTCTTTTTTGAGAATCTTTTCTAAAACATCTAAAGTAATAGGCTCAATGTAAGTTTTATCAGCAACATCCGGATCTGTCATAATTGTTGCTGGATTTGAATTAATCAATATAATTTTATAACCCTCATCTTTTAATGCCTTACAAGCTTGAGTTCCTGAATAATCAAATTCACAAGCTTGACCAATAATAATTGGGCCAGCACCTACAATTAAAATTTTTTTAAGATCTTTTCTTTTTGGCATTTTTTTTCATGTTGTTAATAAATTCTTGAAACAAATAAACACTATCTTGTGGTCCTGGGTTTGACTCTGGGTGATATTGAACTGAGAATACAGGATTATTCCTTAATCTTATTCCCTCGATACTATTATCGAACAATGATTTATGAGTAATCTGAATATTTTTTGGTAAGTTTTCTCTTACAACTTCAAAACCATGATTTTGGCTAGTGATTTCGACATTTTCACTAATTAAATTTTTAACTGGATGATTTGCTCCTCTATGACCTAATTTCATTTTTTTTGTTTTACCACCCAATGCAAGCGCAAGTATCTGATGACCAAGGCATATACCAAATAATGGTATTTTTTTTTTAATAAGATTTTGAATTATTTGAATTGCGTATTTTCCTGTTGCAGCTGGATCTCCAGGTCCATTAGATAAAAAGACACCATTAGGTTTAAGAGATAAAATTTTTTCTGCAGATGTTTTACAAGAAACTACAGTAACCTTACATTTAAAATTAGAAAAATATCTTAAAATATTTTTTTTTATACCATAATCTATGGCCACTACATGAAATGAATTTTGATTATTTTTTCTATAGCCATGTTCTTTTCTCCAAGTTTTAAGTCCTTTCCAGATATAATTTTTTTGTGTGGTAACTTTTTCTGCTAGGTCTAAATTTTTTAGCCCACTCCATTTAATTGTAGAATTAATAAGTTTATTAATATGAAATTTACTTTTATTTGAGTAAGCAATAGTCCCTTTTGGAGCACCTTTATCTCTTATAAAATTTGTTAAACTTCTTGTATCAAGTCCAGTAATTCCAACTATTTTATTTTTTTTTAACCAGGCATCTAAATGTTGAAAAGATCTATAATTTGATGGTGATGTTATCTCAGAGTTAAAAACAACTCCTTTAGTCCAAATTATATCAGATTCATAATCTTCTTTATTTGTCCCTACATTTCCAATGTGAGGAAAGGTAAAGTTTATTATTTGTCCAGCGTAAGATGGATCTGATATTATTTCTTGGTATCCCGTTAATGAGGTATTAAAGCAAACTTCACCAGTAGCCTCTCCCTGGTATCCAATTCCAATACCTTTAAAAATCTTTTTGTTTTCTAAAACTAAAATACCTGTATTTTTTTGAGAATTTTTTAAGTGAGCTTTTTTTACTTTTTTGGTCAATTACAACTCATAAGTTAAAGGTTAATACAATAATTGATTTATTATCGCAACAGAGATGTATTATAAAATTGTAAAAAAACAATTTTTCTTTTGAAGAATTTTTTCTTTAAAGTAGATTAAAAATTATGTCATTAAAAGAAACAATTGAAACTGAATATAAAAATGCTTTAAAATCTAAAGACAAAATAAAAATCTCAACTTATAGGTTAATTTTATCATCAATTAAGGATCTCGATATCTCAAACAGGTCTGGCCCTAACAAAAAAGAAACAGATGATGAAGACATAAAAAAATTATTAAAAAAGATGATGAAGCAAAGAACCGAATCAATCGATATTTATAAAAAAAATAATCGCTCTGATCTTCTAGAAATTGAGCAAAACGAATTTAATATTCTATCAAGTTTTCTACCTAAACAGCTAAATGACGAAGATACTAAAAAGATATGTGAGGAAACTATTTCTAAATTAGGTGCAAACTCTATTAAAGAAATGGGAAAAGTAATGGGTGAATTAAAAAAAAAGCATGCTGATGAAATTGATTTTTCAAAAGCTGGCGCCTTGTTAAAACAAATATTAAATAAATAATGAAATATCCAAAAGAATATCTAGATGAAATTAAAACTCGTCTTAAAGTTTCTAGCGTTGTTTCAAAAGCTGTCGCTTTAAAAAAAAGAGGAAAGGAGTTTGTTGGACTATCACCTTTTAAAAATGAGAAAACTCCCTCCTTTACAGTTAATGATGAAAAAGAATTTTATCATTGTTTCGCAACTTCAGAGCATGGAAATATTTTTGATTTTGTTATGAAAACTCAAAACTTAAGGTTTGGAGAAGCAGTAAAATATCTTGCGAATATTGCTGGAATGCAACCATATCTATTTACAAAACAAGATGAAGAGAGAGAAAAAAATTGGAAAGATTATTCATCAATTTATAGCAAATATGTTTATTATTATCATGATCAGCTATTAAAAAATGAAAAAATCTCAAACGTCAGAGATTATTTAAAGAATAGATCATTAGGTAAAAATGAAGTTAAAAAATTTAAAATTGGTTTTGTTGAAAAAAATCCAAGTTTTTTTGATGAACTTAAAAAAGATTTTAGTGAAAAAACTTTATTAGAAAGTGGTTTATTTTATTTTGATGAAAAGAAAAAAAAATGTGTAGAGAGATTCAAAGGAAGATTAATTTTTCCGATAAATAATATTTCAGGACAGCCGATTGCTTTGGGTGGTAGAATAATTGAAGATTTAGATTATTTAGCAAAATATATCAATTCACCAGAGACTAACTTTTTTAAAAAGGGTTCAAATCTTTATAATTTAGACCTAGCAAGAAAATTATCTAACAAGTCAGATCATATTTTTTTAGTTGAAGGTTATATGGATGTAGTCGGTTTAAATAAAAATGGAATTGAAAACGTCGTTGCAAATCTTGGTACTTCTTTAACTGATAAACAAATTTTAACATTAAATCAGTTCTTTGATGACATTATAATCTGTTTCGATGGAGATGAAAGTGGCTATAAAGCTGCTTTGAGGGCAGCAGAAAATTCTATAAAAGAATTGAAACCTGAAAAACAAATATCTTTTTTATTTTTACCAGATAAAGAGGACCCCGATAGTTTTGTAAATAAAAATGGTAAAAACTATTTTTTAGATTTTACGAAACAGAACAAATTACCAATTCACCAATTTATTTTCAGCCATTATAAAAAACAAACAGAAAATAATCCCTCTTCTATGGCAATATTTGAAAAAAAACTAAGATCAATAGCAAATACAATTAAAGATAATTTTATTAAAAAATATGTTCTTGAATTTTT
>CABZPB010000009.1 GCA_902527485.1 uncultured Pelagibacteraceae bacterium | reverse complement strand
GGGAGCTGATAATTTAATAAGATTTCACAAATGGTATAAATGGAAATTAATTTCACAGAAATGTAAAATAATAGTATTTGATAGGCATGGTTATAAAAAAAAATCATTAAATTCAACTACATATAAAAGATTAAATAGAGAAAATTTGAAATTTATTGAATTTGAAAAGGTCAATATTTCTTCTTCTCAATTGAGAAAAATTTGATAAAGTTAAATTAATTAATGGACAAAATTTCTGATTTAAAAAAAATCATAATTCAAACTTTAGATATCAATAAAGCTTTAGACATTGTTAGCATTGATCTTAAAGATAAAAGTTCGATGGCTGAATACATGATTATTGCAAGTGGTACATCATCTAGACATATTCAGTCACTATCTGAGCAGGTTTTAGAAAAATTTAAGGATTATGGAATGAAAGATTCAAAAATCGAGGGAAAAGATAGCACTGAGTGGAAACTGGTGGATGGAATAGATCTAATTGTCCACATATTTCATCCAGAAAAAAGAAAATTTTATGAACTAGAAAAAATGTGGTCAGAATTTATTCCAAAAGAAAAACTTATAATATGAGGAAAATTTTTTTTATTATCAGCATATTTTTTCTAAAGTTTTCAACTTTTAATCCTATCGTTGCAGCTGAAAATGATGTTTATAAGAAAATAGATTTATTTGGAGAAGTATTAGAAAAAATTAATAAAGAATATGTCGATGAAATAAATCAATCTGAAAGTATGGATGCTGCAATAGATGGTTTGCTTCAATCACTAGATCCTTACTCAGCATATATGTCACCTGAAATTTTTAACGAAATACAGACTGAAACAAGTGGTGAATTTGGAGGCTTGGGAATAGAGGTAAATATGGAGTCTGGGGTTGTAAAAGTTATCTCCCCTATTGACGATACTCCAGCGTCTAGAGCTGGAATTAAAGCTGGTGACTACATCATAAAGATAGATGATACTCAGGTACAAGGTAAATCTCTAAGTGAGGCTGTAGACTTGATGAGAGGACCTGTAGGTTCATCAATTATTTTAACTGTAAGAAGAATTGGACAAAGAAAGGCTTTAACATTTGAAATTGTAAGAGAAATAATTCAAATTAAATCAGTTAAAGCTGATCTTTTAAAAAATAACATTGGTTATCTTAGATTAACTTCTTTCAATGAAAATAGTGGTGATCAAATAAGAGAGCAAATTAGAGAATTTGAAAAAAATGAAAATATAAATTCATATATACTAGATTTAAGAAATAATCCTGGAGGGTTGTTATCACAGGCTATAAGAATATCAGATTTTTTTTTAGATAATGGGGAGATTGTATCTACCAAAAGTAGAAAGGCCTCTGAAAATAGAAAATGGTTTGCCAAAAAAGGAGATTTGATAGGTGGCAAAACTTTAGTTGTATTAATTAATTACGGTTCTGCATCTGCTTCAGAAATAGTTGCTGGAGCACTACAAGATCATAAAAGAGCAATTATTTTAGGCAAAAATAGTTATGGAAAGGGTTCAGTTCAATCAATTATTCCACTAAAGAATAAAGGAGCAATAAGACTCACTGTTGCAAAATATTACCTACCATCAGGCAAATCAATTTCTGAAGTTGGAGTAAATCCTGATATTGAGATTGATGAAGATACAGATGAATTTAGGATTAAGACAGACACCGATAATCAACTAAGCTACGCATTAAAACTTTTAAACGGTTAAATGAGAGAGCAATATAAACATCTACCACTCCGTAGTGGTGTAGGCATTGTTGTTCTTAATAAAGAAAATAAAATTTTCGTTGCAAGAAGAATAGACAACCCAAAAAACTTCTGGCAAATGCCACAAGGAGGTATTGATGAAGGTGAGGATTTTCTTACCGCTGCATACAGGGAGTTAAAGGAGGAGACTAGTATTACAAAAGTAGAGCTAATTAAAGAATTAGATGGTTTTATAACATATGAGTTACCAGATCACTTATTGGGCATAATTTGGAAGGGAAAGTATAAGGGACAAAAACAGAAATGGTTTATTATGAAGTTTACTGGAGAGGATAGTGAAATAAATATTAAAACAAAAAAACCTGAATTTCTTGAATGGAAATGGATTGATTTGGAATCTTTAACAAAAGTTGTGGTAAATTTTAAATTACACGTTTATCAAGAAATTAAAAAAAAATTAGAGTTACTATTAGTTAATCGATCTTAGAACTTCGACTTTTTGATCTGCTAAATATTTAGCCTGATCACTCATCTCAGATTTACTTGCTTCCGCTTCAGCCTTTTTAAGTAAATCCACTTGTTTAGATTTATCTAAATCCTTTACAGAGAATATTGTGCTCGTTAAGATGGATAAATTATTATTTTTAAATTCAATAATTCCATCTTCTACATAATAATTTTCATCACCTGATTTCGAAAATACTTTAATTATCCCAGGTTTTAAAAAAGAAATAATAGATATGTGATCTTTTAAAATCCCCATTTCACCCTCAAATGCAGGTACAACAACCTCTAAAACATCCTCCTTAACTAAAAAAGATTTTTCTGGGTTTACAATTTCAATTTTAAACTCTTCACTCATTAAGCAGCAGCTTCTTGTTCCATTTTTTTAGCTTTCTCAATTGCCTCTTCAATCGTGCCCACCATATAAAACGCTGCTTCAGGTAAATGATCATATTCACCTTTACAAATAGCATCAAAGCCTTTGATGGTTGAGTCTAAATCTACCAATTTTCCTGGTGATCCTGTGAAAACTTCTGCAACAAAAAATGGCTGAGATAAAAATCTTTGAATTTTTCTTGCTCTAGCTACAACCAGCTTATCCTCTTCAGATAATTCATCCATACCCAAAATGGCTATGATATCTTGTAATGATTTGTAAGATTGTAATATTCTTTGCACATCTCTTGCCACTCTATAATGTTCATCACCAACAATTCTAGGGTCTAGAATTCTTGAAGTTGAGTCTAGTGGATCAACAGCAGGATATATTCCAATTTCAGCTATTTGTCTTGAAAGCACTGTTGTTGCATCCAAATGAGCAAAAGATGTAGCCGGAGCAGGGTCAGTTAAATCATCTGCAGGCACATAAATCGCTTGTACTGAAGTAATTGATCCTTTGTTTGTTGTGGTAATTCTCTCTTGAAGATTACCCATATCAGTCGCTAATGTTGGTTGATAACCAACTGCAGATGGAATTCTACCAAGAAGAGCTGATACTTCTGAGCCTGCTTGAGTGAATCTAAAAATATTATCTACAAAAAAAAGTACATCTTGTCCCTCTTGATCTCTAAAATATTCTGCTACAGTCAATCCAGTAAGTGCCACTCTAGCTCTAGCGCCTGGAGGTTCATTCATTTGTCCATAAACTAATGCTGCTTTAGATCCTGGTCCGTCCTGTTTGATAACACCAGACTCAATCATTTCATGATATAGATCGTTTCCTTCCCTTGTTCTTTCTCCTACTCCTGCAAAAACTGAAAAGCCACCATGTGCTTTTGCAACGTTATTGATTAACTCCATAATCAAAACAGTTTTTCCAACACCAGCACCGCCGAACAAACCAATTTTTCCTCCTTTTGCATAAGGAGCAAGCAAATCAATTACTTTAATACCAGTAACAAGTATTTCAGTTTCAGTCGATTGATCATTGAATTCAGGGGCACCTCTATGAATTGGCCAGCTTTCTTTAGTTTTTACTTCTCCTCTTTCATCTATTGGCTCTCCAATCACATTGATAATTCTTCCAAGAGTTTCAGGTCCTACTGGAACTTGTATGGGAGCATTGGTATTAATTACCTCATCACCTCTTTTTAAACCTTCAGTAGCATCCATTGCAATAGTTCTAACTGTAGTTTCACCCAAGTGTTGCGCTACTTCTAAAACTAATCTGTTGTTTCCATTTTTACATTCCAATGCTGTTAAAATTTCTGGAAGTTCTCCATCAAATTTAACATCTACTACTGCTCCAATAACCTGTGTAATTATTCCTTTGCTCATAACTATAAACTCTCTGCTCCTGATATAATTTCTATTAGTTCTTTTGTAATTGCTGCCTGACGACTTCTATTATATTCGATAGTAAGTTTGTCAACCATTTCACCTGCGTTACGGGTTGCATTATCCATTGCACTCATTCTGGACCCTTGTTCACTAGCTGAATTCTCCAACATTGCCTTAAATATTTGTGTTGAAATATTTTTTGGTAGTAAATTGCTTAAAATTTCATCCTCATCTGGCTCAAATTCATAACTTTCGTCTGAATTATTATTATCCTCTTCATTGTTTAAGGGTATAATCTGTTGAGCTTGAGGTAATTGAGTGATTACATTTTTAAATTGATTAAAAAAAATTGTACATATATCAAACTCGCCAGCCTCAAATTTTTCAATTATGATTCTTCCAACTTTATCAGCATCAAAATAATTTGCATTTTTAGACTCTTTAAAAGATATATTTTTAATAATTTTATCTCCATAAACTCTTTTTAGCTGGTCATTTCCCTTCGACCCTACAGTAATAATTTTCAATTGTTTACCCTCATTTAAAATTTTCGAAAAATGACTTTTTGCTTTTTTAATTATGTTAGAATTAAAACCACCACAAAGTCCTCTGTCTGATGTCATTACTACGCATAAGTGAGTTTTATTTTCACCTGTACCAGATAATAATTTTGGGGCATTTTCCTTATCAGATATACCATTAGACAAGTTTAAAATAATGTTATTCATTTTTTCGGAATAAGGTCTCCCTCTCTCAGCACTTTCTTGGGCTCTTCTTAATTTTGCAGCTGCAACCATTTTCATAGCTTTCGTGATTTTTTGTGTAGACTTTACGCTAGCTATCCTTTTTTTTAGATCATCTAAACTTGCCATATTATATTAAGATTTAAAAGTTCCTTTCAGCTGAGTGATTAGTTCTACTAATATCTTTTCTTTATCTTCGTCAAGTTTTCCAGTACTTTGAATTGATTCAATTATTTCAGGTTTTTCTGATTTACATTTATTAATAATCTTACTTTCAAACTTAAATACATCTTTTAGATCAATATCATCGAGATAACCTTTGACACCGCAGAAAACGGATATTACTTGCTCAGCAACAGTCAATGGTGAGTATTGTTTTTGTTTTAAAAGTTCAGTCAGTTTTGAGCCCCTATTTAAAAGTTGTTGTGTAGATGCATCCAAATCAGATCCAAACTGGGCAAATGCTGCCATTTCTCTATATTGTGCTAATTCTAGTTTCATCGATCCCGAAACTTTTTTCATAGCTTTTGTTTGAGCTGATGATCCAACTCTAGACACTGATAATCCAACGTTAATTGCTGGTCTTATACCTTGGTTAAATAATTCTGTTTCTAAAAATATTTGCCCATCAGTAATTGAAATTACATTGGTTGGAATAAATGCAGAAACATCTCCTCCCTGTGTTTCAATAATTGGAAGAGCTGTTAATGAACCACCACCATGCTCGTCGCTTAATTTTGCAGCTCTTTCAAGTAATCTACTATGTAGATAAAATACATCTCCCGGATAAGCCTCACGACCTGGAGGTCTTCTCAATAGTAGAGACATCTGTCTGTATGCAACAGCTTGTTTAGATAAATCATCATAAATAATTAAAGCATGCATTCCATTATCTCTAAAATACTCGCCCATAGCACATCCTGTATATGGGGCTAAAAATTGTAATGGCGCAGAGTCTGATGCTGTAGCTGCAACAATAGTTGTGTACTCCATTGCCCCTGCTTCTTCTAATGTTTTTTGAATCTGTCTTACTGTTGATCTTTTTTGTCCAACTGCAACATAAATACAATATAATTTTTGCTTTTCATCACCAGACTCATTTATTTTTTTTTGATTAATAATTGCATCCACAGCAACTGCAGTTTTACCTGTTTGTCTGTCACCAATAATTAATTCCCTTTGACCTCTTCCAATTGGAACTAAACTATCTATTGATTTTAATCCAGTTTGCATTGGTTCATTGACTGATTGACGAGGAATAATTCCTGGTGCTTTTACTTCTACTCTAGTTTTTTTAATACTCTTATCAAATGCACCTTTTCCATCAATAGGATTACCTAAACCATCTACAACTCTTCCTAACAATTCCTTTCCAACAGGAGTATCAACAATATTACCCGTACGTTTTACTACATCACCCTCTTTTACATTTCTATCATCACCAAAAATTACAACACCAACGTTTTCACTTTCTAAATTAAGAGCCATCCCTTTTGATCCATCTGCAAATTCCACCATTTCACCAGCTTGTACATTATCCAGGCCGTAAATTCTTGCGATACCATCTCCGACTGATAATACCTGCCCCACTTCTGCAACTTCAGCTTTTTCACCAAAATTTTTTATTTGCTCTTTTAAAATTTTTGTAACTTCTGAAGGATTTATTTCCATTTATGCCTCTATCATTCTGTTTTCGATTTGCTGTAATTTATTTTTAATTGAGGAGTCAACCATAGTACTTCCTACTTGAACTACAAGACCTCCTATTAAACTTTCATCATGCTTATAGTTTAATTTTATTTTAGAGCTAAAATTTATTGATAACTCATCTGTAATTTTTTTAATTTCATCACTTGATAATTTTTTTGCTGATTTCAATTTAGCTATAAGCTCACCTCTTTTTTTGTAACAAATTTCAATAAAACTTTTAAGGATTCGCTCTATGAAAAAGAAACGTCTTTTTTGAATTAAGAAGTTTAAAAAATTTCTAAATAAATTATCGAATCTATAAGTGTCAGCTATTTTATTTATAATTTTTGAGAGATCCTCTTGACTAGTAGTTGGATCTTTAATCAAATTAAAAAAATCTTTACTTTGATTAATGAGATTTAATACAGATAAAGATTGTTCCTCTATCTGGCTTAGTAAATTATTTTCTTCTGAAAGTTCAAAAAGTGCGAGTGAATACCTTTCAGCTGATGAAATTGAAAATCCTGTATCTTTGCTCAACTTGTTTCCTATATAATGTTGAAGATTATTAAAAATTTAGGCTCTAATTAACATATGACCCTTGTGTCTTCAAGTGACTGATATGCCAAAAATATCTCTTTTTATTGGTTAATTGAAGTTTATTGGATCAACATCAACTGAAAGTTTTATTCCCTTAAAAAATTTATATTTTGGAATAATTTTTGCTAAAGAATTCTGCATTTTCATAGATTTTGATCCTCTTATCAAAAGTCTTATCCTAAATTTTTTTTTTATTTTAAATATTTGTGCATTCACAGGGCCCAAAATCTTTCCATTAATTTTGTTTTCAATAAAATTCTTAAAGTTAAAAGCTTCTTTTTCTAATTTTTTTTCATTTTCCCCTGTAAGAATTAAAGAAATAAATCTTTGATAAGGAGGAAGTTTATTTTTTTTTCTTATTTCTAACTCTCTTTCTAAAAAGATATCTGGATTTTCATTTGTTATTTCAGAGATCATTTTAGAATTATTTTCATAGGTTTGAAAATAAACTGTAGCTGGTTTTCCAGTTCTTCCTGCTCTTCCTGAAAGCTGATGATAAAGTTGTAAATTCTTCTCAGCTGCTCTTAGATCGTGACCATGAGATGAAAGATCAATATCTACAACAACAATACAATTCAAGTGAGGAAAATGAAAACCTTTTGATATTAATTGAGTCCCTACTAAAATTTGAATTTCATTATTGATTATTTTTTTAATTTTTTCTTTAGCGTCCTTTTTATTCATTGTATCACTTGAGAAAATATCAATTTTTTTACCAGGAAACTTTCTTTTTACTTCCTCAGAAATTCTTTCAACACCTGGTCCACTAAAAACAAATTCACAACTATTACCTTTTTTACAATTTCTTTTTAGCTCTGATTTGAATCCACAATAATGACATATCAAATTATTTTTATTCTTATGATAAACCAAATTTATTGTACAATTTGGGCACGTGAAGCTTGAAAAACATTTATTACATAATGCATTAGGTGAAAAACCTCTTCTGTTCAAAAAAAATAAAACTTGATCTTTTCTTTCAAGATGTAGATTAACCTTTTCAATTATTTTCGCTGATAACCATGATTGCTTCTCAAGTTTTGTATTATTTAAATTAACGATTTCATATTTAGGGAGTGCTGCATTTCTATATCTTTCACTTAGTCTAGAGAGTTCATATTTTCCCTTTTTAATATTTTCAAAAGTTTCTAAGGAAGGAACTGCTGTGATCAAATTAACGGGAATGTTTTCAAATGATGCTCTTGAAATTGCCATATCTCTTGCATTATATGTAACACCTTCATCTTGTTTGAAAGATTGATCATGTTCCTCATCAACAATTATAATTCCTAATTTTTTAAATGGTAAAAATAAGGAAGATCTTGCACCAATGATAACTTTAATTTCACCAGAGGAAATGCCACTCCAAATCATTTCTTTTTTCTTTTTTGAGATACCAGAGTGCCAAATTGCTGGATTAAAACCAAAGTATTCTGAAAATTTTTGCTCAAACTGACTGGTTAAACCTATTTCTGGTAAAAGAATTAACGATTGAAAACCCTCCTCTAATAAAGATTTTAATGCCTCAAAATAAACTAAAGTCTTACCCGATCCTGTTGTTCCTTGTAAAACATGAACTCTAAATTTTTTATTTGAATAACTCATTTTTTCTAAGGATTTAATTTGATTTATAGATAGTTTAAAAGAATTTTTTTTTATTTTATTATCATATGGTTCGTAAAGTTTTTTTTCCTTTTTTTCAATTGCTTCACTGCTCAACAAAACAAGCTTTAATGCCATTCCTTTTGGTATTAAATTATACTCAGCAAACCAATTTAAAAAATTTATTGTATCTTTCTTTAATGGAGTTACATCTAATTTTTTTAGGATACTTTTTATTTTAAATTTTTTATTATCATTTTTTTCAAATTTGTCCCATACCACTCCTGTTATTTTAGATTTTCCAAAAGGAACTAAAACAAATTCACCAAGCCTAAGATTAATTTTACTTTCATAGGTAAAAGGATGATTAAAAATATTTGGTAATAGAATCGGGTATTTCATATTTTTATAATATGAAAAAAAATTAAGAGTGTATTGCTCTTTTATCTACTGATAACGCAGCTTCTTTGACAGCTTCAGAAAAAGTTGGGTGAGCATGACAGGTTCTTGCAATATCCTCAGCACTTGCACCAAATTCCATAGCAACGCCGATTTCAGCAATTAATTCCCCAGCATGAGGACCAATTATATGTGCGCCTAAAACCTTATCTGTCTGCGCATCTGCAAGAATTTTCACAAAACCTTCTGAATCATCTATAGCTTTAGCTCTAGAGTTGGCCATGAATGAAAATTTACCAACCTTATAACTTTTATTTAATTCTTTTAATTGCTCCTCTGTTTTCCCAATTGAGGCAACCTCTGGTGAGGTATACACCACACCTGGTATCGTATCATAGTTTACGTGGCCTGATTGACCTACAATATTTTCTGCAACTGCTATACCTTCATCTTCAGCCTTATGTGCAAGCATGGGTCCAACAATCACATCACCTATTGCATAAATATTTTCAACATTTGTTTTAAATTTCTTATCAGTTTTAATTCTATTTTTTTCATCTAAACTCACACCTACATTTTTTAAATTTAAACCTTCTGTATTTGGCTTTCTGCCAACTGAAATTAAAACTACATCACATTCAAAATTATTTTTATTACCATCTTTATCAATTGTTGAGACCACTGCGCCTGAATTATTTTTTTGAATTGTTTCAACTTTATTTTGCATATTAAATTTCATCCCTTGTTTTTTAAGAATTTTCATAAACTCAGATGAAATTTCTTTATCCATACCAGGCGTTATATGATCCAAAAACTCAACAACTTCTACTTTTGCACCAAGTCTTGACCACACTGATCCCATCTCTAAGCCGATATAACCTCCACCAACAATTACCATTTTATTAGGCACTTTTTCTAATTTTAAAGCTCCAGTTGATGAAACTATTGTTTTTTCATCTATTTCGACACCTGGTAGAGATACTGGTACAGATCCTGTGGCTATAACTGTTTTTTCAGTTTGAATTATTGTTTCTTTTTTTTGTTCGTCTTTTATTACAATTTCATTATTTGATTTAAAACTTCCATGGCCCTTAAAATAAGTGACTTTGTTTTTTTTTAAAAGAAATTCTACACCTTTTGTAAGAACAGTGACTGCTTTGTCCTTGCTCTTCATCATTTTATCAAGATTTAGTTTTATTTCTCCTATTTCAATACCCTTATTTGCCAAACCTTTAACTTTGTGAAATTCCTCAGACAAATTAAGTAAACTTTTTGAAGGGATACAACCAATATTCAGGCATGTACCACCAAGAGATCCCCTGGACTCAATACACGCAGTTTTTAGTCCTAGTTGGGCAAGTCTAATTGCGCAAACATAACCTCCTGGGCCACCTCCTATAACTACTGCTTGAAATTTTTCCGTCATCCTAAATATCCAAAAATAACCTTCTAGGGTCCTCAAGACTTTCTTTGATCATTTTAAGAAAGGATACAGACTCTTTACCGTCAATAATTCTATGATCATAAGATAAAGCTAAATACATTACTGGTCTTATCTTGATTTCACCGTTCACTACTATGGGCCTATCAACAATATTATGCATCCCTAATACTCCAGATTGAGGTAAGTTTAAAATTGGAGTTGAAAGCATTGACCCGTAAACTCCACCATTGCTAATAGTAAAAGTACCTCCTTGAAGGTCTTCAATTACAAGTTTTCCGTCTTTGGCTTTTTCAGAAATTTCTTTAATATTTTTTTCAATATCTGCAAAAGATAGTTCGTCTGCATTTTTTAAAACAGGAACTACAAGACCTTTATCTGTTCCAACTGCAAAACTTATATTATAATAATTTTTGTAAACAATTGTGTCACCATCTATTTCAGCATTGACAGCTGGAAAATTTTTTAAGGCTACTATACAAGCCTTAACAAAAAATGACATAAAGCCAAGCTTGATACCATATCGACTTTGGAAATCCTCCTGGTTTTCTTTTCTCATTTTGATTATATTTGTCATGTCCACTTCATTAAAAGTACTAAGTAAAGCTGCATTCTCCTGGGCTTGTTTGAGTCTTTTTGCTATGGTTTGCCTTAACCTAGTCATTTTAATACGCTCTTCTTGACCATATTTAATTTTTCTCTCTGAAGGTGGAGGATTAACTCCCATCAAACTAATTAAATCACCTTTTAATATTCGACCATCTTTCCCAGATCCTTTTACTGACTTAACGTCAATATTGTTTTCATCTACCATTTTTCTTACAGCTGGCGATAATGTTTGACTTTCCTCAGTAGAATTTTCCTCTATGTGACTGTTTTCTATTTCCTCTGTTAAAACCAGTGGTTCCTCTTTTAACTGGTTACTATTATTCTCTTCTTCAAATATATCTAATTCCGCTTGTTCTTTAATTGGATCTAACTTTACTACATTATCTTTTTCTTTAGGTTCCTCATTTTCCTGCAAGTTTGAAGGCTGGATTTTCTCTATTTCATGTGATTTTTTATTTTCTCCTTCAATTTCAGTAACTAAACCTAAAATTTCTCCTACTTTTACAGTCGACCCATCATTAGAGTTAATTTCAATTAATTTTCCTGTAACAGGTGACGGTACCTCCAAATTAACCTTATCAGTCTCTAATTCAACAATTGGCTCATCCGCATCAACAGTTTCCCCTTTATTTTTTAACCATTTAGATACTGTCGCCTCTGTAATACTCTCACCTAAAACTGGAACTAATATTTTTTCACTCATTTTGAATTATTCAAAAACTTTATTAATAATTTCTTTTTGTTGTGAGATGTGTCTTTTTGCATAACCAGTAGCTGGTGATGCATCTGGACTTCTTCCAATATAAGAAACTTGGTTATTATTAGCCTTAATATTATCTAAAGTCCATTGGATATAATCTCTGACAGAAAACCAAGCACCCATATTTTGGGGCTCTTCTTGACACCAGTAAAAATGTGCATTTTCAGCATAAGCTTTAAGTTCTTTTGCAAGACTTTTTGCTGGAAAAGGATAAAGTTGCTCAATTCTAAAAAATATAACGTCTTTAACTTTTAATTTTTCTCTCGCCTCTAATAAATCAAAATATATTTTGCCTGAACATAAAATCACTTTTCTAATTTTTTTGGGTTTTTTTAGTTTGATAAAACCTTTGTTTTTTTGGTCAATTGCATGATCCCATAAAAATCTATGAAAAGAATTTTGTTTACTAAAATCATTTAAGCTTGAAACACAATTTTTGTGTCTCAATAAAGACTTGGGTGTCATTATAACTAAAGGTTTTCTAAAATCTCTATGCATTTGTCTTCTTAGTGCATGAAAATAGTTTGCTGGAGTAGTGCAATTTACTATCTGCATATTATCATTAGAACACAACTGCAAAAACCTTTCTAATCTTGCGGAAGAATGTTCAGGTCCTTGACCTTCATAGCCATGTGGCAACAACATTACCAATCCAGATGCTCTAGACCATTTTCTTTCTCCAGAGGCTATAAATTGATCAATGACTACTTGGGCACCATTTGCAAAGTCACCAAATTGAGCTTCCCAGATTGTAAGTGTGTTTGGCTCAACTAAACTATAGCCATATTCAAAACCTAAGACAGCTAATTCGGATAAAAAACTATCTACTATCTCAAAATTTTTTTGGCTCTTAGATATGTTATTCAAAGGCACATATCTAGAATTATCTGTTTGACTTCTTAAAACAGAATGTCTTTGACTGAAAGTACCTCTCCCAGAGTCTTGGCCAACTAATCTAACAGGATATCCCTCATTTAGTAGTGAACCAAAAGCTAAAGCCTCAGCTGTTGACCAATCGATTCCATTTTCTCTCTTCACAACTAATTTTCTATTTTCTAGAACTTTAGAAATTGTTTTGTGAGTATTAAATTCTACTGGAATTATATTAATCTTGTTTGATATATCTTTAAGTTTATCAATATCATAACCCGTGATTCCTTTTTTGTCTTTTCCTTTGTCAGGTTTATATCTTGACCACGTCCCCTCGAACCACTCAATTTTTGGTTTATAATCTTTTGCATTTTTATATTGATCATTAAGCAATTCTTTAAATTCTTTGATTGAATTTCTCAAATAATCTTCAGTAATTGATCCCTCTTGAATTAACTTTTCACCGTAAACTTTTATAGTTGTTGGATGTGAGCGAATTTTTTTGTACATTAGTGGTTGAGTGAATGATGGTTCATCACCCTCATTATGACCAAATCTTCTATAACAAATAAGGTCGACAACAACATCTCTGTTGAATTTTAACCTAAAGTCTATTGCAATTCTTGCAGCGTAAACGACAGCTTCAGGGTCATCACCATTAACATGAATAATCGGTGCTTCAACCATTTTTGCAATATCTGAAGGATAAGGAGATGACCTTGCAAATCTTGGACTGGTGGTAAATCCTATTTGGTTATTTATTACAATGTGAATAGTTCCACCAGTATTGTGTCCTGGCAATCCTGACATTGCAAAACACTCAGCCACTACTCCTTGGCCTGCGAAAGCT
Source organism: uncultured Pelagibacteraceae bacterium (assembly GCA_902527485.1). Lineage (GTDB taxonomy): Bacteria > Pseudomonadota > Alphaproteobacteria > Pelagibacterales > Pelagibacteraceae > Pelagibacter. Next base: position 19,663 of record CABZPB010000009.1, on the reverse strand, counting down.
GCATCTCCATGAATTAATATTGGTATGACCTTCTTTCTCTCTTTGTCTTTATGAAAATATTGTTTTGCTCTTGTCTGTCCTAAAACTACTGGGTTGACTGCCTCAAGATGAGATGGATTATCTGTCAAACTTACATGAACAGAGTTTCCATCAAATTCTCTATTTGATGATGCCCCTAAGTGATATTTAACATCTCCAGTATCATCTTCAGAATTTGAATTAATTTCCCCTGCAAATTCATTAAAAATTCTTTTATAAGATTTTTGTAAAACATTAGCTAGTACATTTAATCTTCCTCTATGAGACATGCCTATTTTGACCTCTTTTATTTTTGATTGGCCACCTATTTTAATTATTTGTTCAAGCGCTGGGATTAAGCTTTCACCTCCATCAAGACCAAATCTTTTTGAACCAACATATTTAGTGTGTAAGAATTTTTCAAAACCCTCGGCTTGAATTAATTTTTTTAATATTGCCTCTTTTCCATTTTGAGTAAATTTAAAATCATTAGCTTTTTCTACTCTATCTCTAAACCACTTTCTCTCAGTCGGGTTTGAAATATGCATATATTCGTAACCTAGAGAACCGCAATATTTATCTCTTAAAAATTTTAAAATTTCTGAAATATTAGAATATTGTCTGTTAATGACTCCATCTAAAAAAATTTTATTATTATATTCTTCTTTCTTAAATCCATAAGACTCTGGATGAAGTTCATCTAAATAATCTGGTTCACGGAGACCTAGTGGATCTAATTTAGCAATTAAATGTCCTCTCTGCCTATACGATCTTATCATAGCAACAGCATTGATAGATCTAGAATTAGATTCTTTTGAAAATGTTTTATGTTGCTTTTGGTATCCATTATCCAAACTTTGCTCTTTATTTATATTAATTGAGACTTTTTTAGATGGACTCCATGATGGGCCATTTATTTCGTTCACAACTGCTTCTGCTTGATCTCCAATTTCACTAAAATACTCACTCCAACTATCTGGTAATGATGGATCTTTATTTACAAACTTCAGATACATTTCCTCAATAAATGTACTGTTAGATTTGCTTAAAAAAGCAGTTTTCTCAAATTCAAGATTTTTACTAGAAGACATTATTGCTTATTAATATAAACCTACAAAGAATTTTTTCAATTAGACAATTTATTAAATAGTGTATTTCCAATTTTTGAAGGGGAGTTTGCCATAATAATTCCACAATCCTTCATTTTTTTTATCTTGTCTGAAGCAGTACCTTTACCTCCAGAAATTATAGCTCCAGCGTGACCCATTCTTCGTCCAGGTGGAGCTGTAACACCAGCAATAAATCCAACAATCGGTTTTTTTATTTTATGATTATTAACAAAATCTGCAGCTTCTTCCTCTGCAGTGCCTCCAATTTCTCCTATCATTAAGATTGATTGTGTATCGTCGTCATTTAGAAACAAGTCTAAACAATCTATAAAATTTGTACCATTTATAGGATCTCCCCCTATTCCAATACATGTTGATTGTCCAAGCCCATTTTCTGTTGTTTGAGCAACTGCTTCGTAAGTTAAAGTACCTGACCTTGAGACTATTCCAACGGTTCCTTTTTTATGAATATTGCCAGGCATTATACCAATTTTACACTCATCAGGTGTTATGATTCCTGGGCAATTAGGACCAATCAACCTACACTTTGAGTTATTTAGTTTTTGTTTAACTTTAAGCATATCCTGAATAGGAATTCCTTCAGTAATACATACAATTAGTTCAATAGATGCATCAATAGCTTCGATTATTGCAGCAGCAGCAAATTTTGCAGGAACATAAATCATTGTTGCATTAGCACCTTCGGACTCTTTTGCTTCCTTTACAGTGTTAAAAACTGGCAGACCTAAATGTTTTTGACCACCTTTTCTTGGTGTTACTCCTCCAACTAGATTGGTTCCATATTTTATTGCTTGATCAGAGTGGAATGTTCCATGAGATCCTGTAAATCCTTGGCAAATCAATCTTGTGCTTTTATTTACCAAAACTGACATTACTTAATTACCTCTACAATTTTTTTTGCGGCATCATCTAAGTTTTCAGCAGAAATTAGTTCTAAACCTGAATTATCTAATATCTCTTTCCCTTCCTTAAAATTCGTTCCAGCTAATCTGACAACTAAAGGGACATTGATTTTCATTTCTTTTGCGGCCTCTACAACTCCTTGGGCAAGAACATCACATCGCATTATGCCACCAAAAATGTTAATCAATATTCCCTTAACATTTTTGTCAGACAAAATAATTTTAAAAGCAGCTGAAACCTTTTCTTTAGACGCTCCTCCACCTACATCTAAAAAATTTGCTGGCTCTTCCCCATATAGTTTAATTATATCCATAGTTGCCATTGCTAAGCCAGCGCCATTCACCATACAGCCAATATTTCCATCTAATTTAATATAAGCTAGATCGTATTTACTTGCTTCTATTTCTGCAGGATCTTCCTCATTTAAATCTCTTAGTTTTAAAATTTCTGGATGCCTAAATAAAGCGTTACTGTCAAAATTTACCTTTGCATCTAAACATATAATCTTTTTTTCTTTAGTCAGAATTAATGGATTTATTTCAACCATATTTGCATCTGTTTCAATAAACATTTTATAAATTGATTTAATTAAGGATATCGCTTCTTTTCTAGAATTTTCACCTAATTCAAAAATTTGGATTATCTTTTCACATTCTACATTTGAAATTTCTTTTTTTAATTCTACTTTGGTAGTTAAAATTTTATCTGGTGACTTACTCGCTACATCCTCAATATCCATACCGCCTTGATCACTAGAAATAAATGCAATTTTTGAGGTAGCTCTATCTACTAAACAAGATAAATAAAATTCTTTTTCAATATTTGATGATACCTCAACGTATAACCTCTTTACTTCTCTTCCCTCTGGTCCTGTCTGATGAGTTACCAATTTTTTACCTAGTAGTTCTTTAGCTGATATTTCAAGTTCCTTTAGACTATCTAAAATTTTAACACCACCAGCTTTTCCTCTCCCACCTGCATGAATTTGGGCTTTTAAAACATATTTTTCTGTTTTTAATGACTTACATTTCTTTAAAAGTTCTTCAACCGTAAAGCCAAATACACCCTCCGGAACAGTTGCTCCAAATTTTTTTAAAATTTGTTTAGCTTGATGCTCGTGTATGTTCATTATTTATTCAATTCTGGATCTATTTTAGATGCTGCTTCCCATAATTTTTTTACTGCATCAATTGAATGTAGAAATTCAGATTTTTCTTTCTCATCTAATTTTATTTCCTCTATTTTTTCGACGCCATTTTTCCCAACTATAATTGGAACTCCGGCATATATATCTTTGATACCATATTCACCATTTAAATATGCAGCACATGGAAGTAATTTTTTTTCATCTTGAAGATAGGCCTTAGCCATTTCAACTCCTGAGGCAGCTGGGGCATAGAAAGCTGAACCCTTTTCAAGAAATTTTACAATTTCAGCTCCACCATCTCTTGTTCTCTGATTTATTTCGTCTAATCTTTTTTGAGTAATCTTTCCCTCTTTAACTAAATCTAATAAAGGTTTTCCTGAAACTTTAGTAAATCTTGGAAGAGGTACCATTGTGTCACCATGACCACCCATCACCGTTGCTTCTATCTCTTTAACTGGGACACTAAATTCTTCAGATAAAAATAACTTGAATCTAGAACTATCTAATATACCTGCCATTCCAACTACTTTATTAGGAGAGAGTCCTGAAAATTTTTGAAAAGCCATTACCATCACATCTAATGGATTCGTAATACATATTACAAATGCATTAGGCGCGTTTTGTTTAATTCCCTCTGCAACTTGCTTTATAATTTTTAAATTAATACCAAGTAAATCATCTCTGCTCATACCAGGTTTTCTCGGAACCCCAGCTGTGATTATGATTACCTCTGAGTCTTTTATATCTTTATAATTATCAGTTCCCGAAAATTTAACATCGAAACCATCTACAGACGACGATTGTGCAATATCTAGTGCTTTTCCTTTTGCAATACCGCTAGCAACATCAAACAAAACTACTTCATTTACTAATTCTTTTACTCCAATTAAGTGAGCTAAGGTTCCACCTATTTGACCTGCACCGATTAAAGATATTTTGCTCATTGCTCTTTTATTTCATTGTTGGCATCACAAATTCAGCATTAGATCTGATTCCTGAGGGCCATCTTGAAGTTATTGTTTTTAATTTAGTATAAAATTTTATTCCTTCCATGCCGTGCATTGCACTATCTCCAAACAAAGATCTTTTCCAGCCACCAAAACTATGAAAAGCCATTGGCACAGGTATAGGTACATTTATACCAACCATTCCAACTTGAATTTTGCTCGCAAATGTCCTTCCAGCATCTCCATCTCTTGTGTAAATACTTACACCATTTCCATATTCATGATCATTTATTAATTTTAATGCTTCTTCAAAAGTTTTAGCTCTAACAACTGATAGAACTGGACCAAATATTTCCTCTTTATAAATTCTCATATCTTTTGTAACGTTATCAAATAAACAACCACCGATGTAAAAACCATTTTCGTATCCTTGTAATCTTAAATTTCTTCCATCAACAACTAGTTTTGCACCTTCTTTTACGCCCAGATCAACATAACTTTTTACTTTTTCTAAATGTTCTTTGGTAATTAGAGGGCCCATTTCAGAGTTTTTGTCCATTCCTGGTCCAACTTTTAATGCCTCTGCTTTTTTTGATAATCTAGACACTAGCTCATCTCCAATATCACCAACTGCCACAGCAACAGACTGAGCCATACACCTTTCTCCAGCTGAGCCGTAAGCTGCGCCCATTAAACCATTTACTGCACTATCTAAATCACAGTCTGGCATCACCACTAAATGATTTTTAGCGCCACCTAATGCCTGAACCCTTTTTTCATTTTTTGCTGAATTTTCATAAATATATTTTGCTATAGGAGTTGAACCTACAAAACTCACTGCTTTAATATCTTTATTAGATAAAATTGCATCTACTACTTCTTTATCTCCATTCACTACGTTAAATACACCATTTGGAAGACCTGCCTCTGTTAATAATTCTGCTAATCTTATTGAACATGAAGGATCTTTTTCTGATGGTTTTAATACAAATGTATTTCCACAAGCAATTGCGATTGGAAACATCCACATAGGAACCATGGCTGGAAAGTTAAATGGTGTTACTCCAGCAACGACACCTAATGGTTGACGCATAGACCAGCTGTCTACATCTGTACCTACATTTTCTGAAAATTCTCCTTTTAATAAGTGTGGTATTCCACATGCAAATTCCACCACCTCTAAACCTCTTGTTAACGACCCTTTTGCATCCTCGTAAACCTTTCCATGTTCAGAGACAATTAGCTTAGTAAGCTCATCAGAATTTTTTTCAATTAACTCTTTAAATTTAAACATTATTCTCGCTCTTTGAAGTGAGGGTTTAATTGACCAAGTTTCGAAAGCTTTTTTTGCAATTAATACAGCTTGATCCAAATCATTCTTAGAAGCTAATTTTACTTCTTTTTCTTGTTCGCCAGTAGCAGGATTAAAAACTTTACCTTTATTTTCTGAGGATCCAGGAATTATTTTCCCACCTACAAAATGTTCAATTAAATTCATGAATACGATCTTTTAGAGTAAAAAATCTTATTAGTCTATTGTTTAAATATTAGCTGTTGCTAACATTTTTTTTATTTCAGCAATTGCTTTTGCAGGATTTAATCCTTTTGGACAAGCACTTGTGCAGTTAAGAATTGTGTGACAACGATATAATTTAAGTTCATCGGCTACTTTTTTAAGTCTTGCCTGTCTTTCCTCATCTCTGCTGTCTATTATCCATCTATATGCTTGTAATAAAACTGCTGGACCTAAATACTTATCACCATTCCACCAATAACTTGGGCATGATGTAGAGCAACACGCACACATAATGCACTCATATGCACCATCTAACTTTGCTCTATCTTCTTTAGACTGAAAAATTTCATTAACTTCAGATTTTGAACTAGATTTCAGCCAAGGTTCAATTGATTGGTATTGTTTATATAATCCATCTAAATCTCCAATTAGGTCTTTTTTAACTTTTAAATGAGGTAATGGATATATATCAATGTCTCCATCTATATCTGCGTGTGGAGTCGTGCAAGCCAAACCATTTTTTCCAGCCATATTCATTGCACAAGAACCGCACACACCATGCGCACATGATCTTCTATAAGCGAGAGTAGGGTCGATTTCATTTTTTATTTTATTTAAAACATCTAACACTTTAGAGGGACAATTATCCATATCAACTTCGTAGGTATCAATTCTTGGATTTTCACCTGAAGACGGATCCCATCTGTAAACATTGACCTTTTTTAAATTTTTTGACCCTGTCTTGTCTTTAAAGTATTTACCTTTTTTTATTTGAGACTTTTCAGGTAAACTGATTTGTACCATTAATAAACTCTTTCCTGAGGTGGAAAATATTGAACTTCATTAGTTAATGTAGATTTATGAACTTCTCTGTAACTTATTTTAGTATTCTTTCCATCGCACCAAGCTAGAGTGTGTTGCATAAATTTATTATCATCTCTTTTTGGATAATCTTCCCTGGCATGCGCACCTCTACTTTCTTTTCTATTATACGCAGAGTCAACTGTTACTACTGCTTGTCTAATTAAATTATCAAATTCCAAGGTCTCAACTAAATCAGTATTAAATATTAAAGATTTATCCTTAACAGATAAAGAACCTATACCATCAAATGTTCTCTTAATTTCATCAACGCCTTCTTTAAGTGTCTTTTCTGTTCTGAACACTGCACATTTTGATTGCATAGTCTTCTGCATAGACAATCTTAATTCAGCAGTGCCAACATTTCCTTCAGAATTTCTAATTTTATCAAAACGGTCTAAACATTTTTGTGTCTCTGACTCATTAATTTCTTCATGTGGCATACCAGGTTTAATTAATTCAGCTGCTCTTTTTGCAGCAGCTCTTCCAAAAACAACAAGATCAATCAAAGAATTAGAACCTAATCTGTTAGCTCCATGAACTGAAACACATGCAGCCTCTCCGATAGCCATTAGTCCAGGTACTGTTTTTTCTGAACCATTTACAGTTAACACTTCTGCTTTATAATTAGTTGGAATACCACCCATATTGTAATGAACAGTTGGTACAACTGGTATTGGTTCCTTAGTGACATCAACATTGGCGAATAATCTTGCTGCATCTGTTATACCTGGTAATCTACTTTCTATAATTTCTTTATCTAGGTGATTTAAATTCAAATGAACATGATCTTGATCTTTTCCAACACCTCTGCCCTCATTAATTTCAATTGACATAGATCGACTCACGACATCTCGGGAAGCTAAATCTTTAGCTTTAGGAGCGTATCTTTCCATAAATCTTTCACCTTTAGAATTTGTAAGATATCCTCCTTCACCTCTTGCACCCTCTGTTATTAAAGTTCCATGCCCATAGATTCCTGTGGGATGAAATTGTACAAACTCCATATCTTGTAATGGTAAGCCTGCCCTTAAAACCATTGCATTTCCATCCCCTGTACAAGTATGTGCTGATGTCGCTGAATAATATACTTTACCATATCCACCAGTAGCTATAATTACAGTATGAGATCTAAATCTATGAATAGTTCCATCGTTTAAGTTCCAAGCAATTAAGCCTTTGCACTCTCCATCTTTCATTAATAGATCTAAAGCAAAGTATTCAATATAAAATTCAGTTCTGTGTTTTAAAGCTTGCCCATAAAGTGTATGTAAAATTGCATGTCCAGTTCTATCTGCTGCTGCACAAGTTCTCTGGACTATTCCATTTCCATAATTTTTTGTCATTCCCCCAAAAGGTCTTTGATAAATTTTTCCATCATCTGTTCTACTAAAAGGAACGCCATATTTTTCTAATTCGATCACAGCTTTAGGAGCTTCTTTACAAAGATACTCAATACTATCTTGGTCACCCAACCAATCTGCACCCTTTACAGTATCATACATGTGCCATCGCCAATCATCCTCGCCCATATTACCAAGAGCAGCTGAGATACCTCCTTGAGCAGCAGAAGTGTGGCTTCTAGTTGGAAATACTTTTGAAATACATGCAGTTTTTAATCCTGACTCACTTAAGCCAACCGCCGCTCTTAAACCTGAGCCTCCAGCTCCTAAGACAACTACGTCGTATTCGTGATCGATTATTTTATATGAACTCATTTCTAATTAATTAATATAATTGTAATTAACGGAATTGCTACAGCTGAAGCATATAAAAGCTTATTTGCGACATTTTTGATTTTATCATCTTTAATATAATCCTCAAAAACCTCACTAATACTTAAGGCTGAGAAAAAGTAAGCATTAATAATAAAGATACTGAACAAAAATTTGGAAAGTGGATTTGTAAAAAAAGCTATTAAATTCGAGTAATCTTGGTCATAGATATTTACTAAATTTAAAATAAACCATGTCATTAATGGAATTAATAAAGCTCCACTTATTTTTAAAAAAATCCATTTTTTTGTAGCAGTTATCATATTAAATAAAACTCTTTCCTATTACAAAAAAAATTATAGTTAATATTACTGAGCCAAAAATTACTATTAGCCCGGATATCTTAGTTGTATTAAGTTCAAATCCATAACCAAGATCCATAATCAAGTGTCTAATTTCACTCAAAATTTGAAATGAAAATGACCATGTAATTCCTAAAATAATAAATTTTCCAACTGTTGAGTCTAATAATAAATTGATAGTTTCAGGTTTACTTCCACTAAGAAACATCAAAGAAATTAATAAACAAATTAGAGAAATTGCAATAATATTTATTATGCCGGTGATCCTGTGAGAAATAGAAACTAAAGATGAAATTTGCCATCTGTATACTTGGATATGTGGAGACAAAGGAGGTTTATTTTCCATAAAAATTATTTTTAATTAATGTTTCAGCTATTTCAACTGCATTTAAAGCTGCACCTCTTAAAAGATTATCAGAAACAATCCATAAGTTTAAACCATTTTTAATAGTTTTGTCTTCTCTTATCCTTGAAATAAATGTTTCATTTTTTCCCTCTGCTTCTAGTGGAGTTGTGTATCCACCATCAACTCTCTCATCAACAACTTTACACCCTTCAAAGTTGTTTAGTGTATCTCTTACTTTTTTTAAAGAAAAAGATTTTTCAAATTGAAGATTAACTGACTCTGAGTGAGAAACTGAAATTGGTAATCTTACGCATGTTGCTGTAAGATCAATTTTATTATCTAAAATTTTTTTAGTCTCATTTCTCATTTTCAATTCCTCTTTTGTGTAACCATCATCTGAAAAATCATCGATATGTGGAATTGCATTAAAAGCTATTTGTTTTGTAAAATTTTTAGGTTTTATGTTTTTACTATTTAAAACTGATTGAGTTTGTGCAAATAATTCATCCATTGGTGCTTTACCAGCTCCCGAAACTGACTGATATGTAGATACAACTATTCTTCTAATTATAAATAGATCATGTAATGGTTTTAAGGCAATAACTAATTGTGCTGTAGAACAATTTGGGTTTGCGACAATATTTTTTTTTAAATTATTTAAATCATCTGCATTAACTTGAGGAACTACCAAAGGAACATCTGGGTCCATTCTAAAAAAACTTGAGTTGTCAATTACCAAACAACACTTCGCTGCTTTTGATGCAAATTTCTGTGAAATTTTTCCCCCAGCAGCAAAAAAAGCGATCTTAACTTTTGAAAAATCGAATTCTTCCAAATTACAGACCTCAATTTCTTTTCCTTGAAATTTAATTTTTTTTCCCTCACTTTTGGTTGATGCAACTAAATAAAGTTTATCAATTAAAATTTCTTTTTTTTCAAGAACTTCTAAAATCTTTCTCCCAACATTTCCTGTTGCTCCTACAATTGCAATATTCATGATGTAACTTTTACACTAAATGAAAGGTAAATCGCAAATTTTTCCAACAAATATTTTTTCACCAATATCTATCTTAAACTGGGTTTTGGCGTTCCAGTAAGGTTTATTAATCATCGCAAGACCTATAACTTTTTTGAAAGTTGGAGAATATGCTGCAGATCTCACATAACCCACTATTTTATTTTCATCATCTAGTAATGTCTTTTCACAATACATGTCAATTTTATCATGATCAATTTTAACTCCCATTAATTTTCTTTTAATTCCTTCTTGTTTGATTTTTTTTAATTTTTCTTTTCCTATAAAATCAATATTGCTATCCAAATTTATAAACCTATCAAAGTTTGCCTCAAAAGGATTATCTCTGTTATCAAAGTCATTACCATAAGATAAAAGCGCTGACTCTATTCTCTCAATTAAATTTGGGCATCCAGCTCTTACATTAAATTCTTTTCCTAGTTCAAATAAATAATCATACAAATCCTGACCAGCCAAATTATCTTCTACGTAAATTTCAAAACCACTTTGTTTTGACCAACCAGACCTTGCTACAAAATATTTTCTATCTTTAAATTCAAAATATTGAAAATTAAAAAATTTCAATTCTCTAATTTTCTCGCCAAATAATTTTGCCATTAAATCATCTGACAAAGGTCCTTGAACTGCAAGAATATTTACATTTGGTTCACTAATTTCAACTTCAAGTTTCTTTCCGGCTGCAAGTCCTTTTGCAAAAAAAATAACATCCGAATCCGCAATAGATAACCACCACTTATCTTCTGCTAATTTATTTATAATTGGGTCATTTACTAAAAGACCTTTATGATCTACTAAGGGTGCGTAATAACATTTACCTACTTTTGAATTTGACAAATCTCTACATGTCATCAATTGAACTAACTTAGCAGAGTCTTTGCCAGAAATTTCAACTTGTCTTTCTGCTGCAACATCCCATACTTGAACAAATTTTTTTAAATGGTGATAATCAGATTCTAAAGACTTGAAAGATGCAGGTAATAACATGTGGTTATAAACTGTGTAACTGCTCACTCCATGAGCCTCAATTCTATCTGTGTAAGGCGTGCTTCTTAATCTTCTTGATTTAACAATTGGAAAATTTCTCATTTTTTTAAAAATTCTAAGATCTTTTCTCTCATTTCAAAAGCTTTTTCAATCATAATCATATGTCCAGATCCATGAATTACGTGAGTGCGCGAGTCCTTGACTGAGTTTGCAAATTTCTTTGCGTGTTTTAAATGAACCATCTTATCTAATTCACCCAATATAAACATAGTTGGGCAACGAATAGTCTTTGCTGCCTCTATCCCGTTGGTGTAATTATTACAAGCATTTAGATCAGTTGCTAAAATTTCACTGATATCTCTTGGTGATTGGATTATTTTTTCAACTGGGTTTCCTCCGATAAATTTTTTTGAGCCCTCATAACCCCACTTCATCATTAACTTAACAGCATCAGAATCCCCGTTTTGAGCTAGTTTTATCAAATCAGGATGAACAGGCATTTTATTAGAACCTCCCACAAAAACTGCTTTATTTAATTTATCTTTATATCTGTAAACATATTCTAATATTTCAAGACACCCCTGTGAGTGACCAACTAAAATTAAATTTTTTAATTTTAACTTATTGAATACTTCCTCTAACCAATCAGCAATTTTTTCGATACTTTCTAGACAAGGTCCATCGGAGACTCCATGCCCAGGTAAATCTATAGACAGCACGTTGAAGTTTTTATTTGAAAAAAATTGTTCAGTAAGAGACCATACGATGTGGGAAAGACCACTTCCATGAAGAAAAACTATCGTTTCTTTTGAACTATCTATACCTTGACCTGAGTCAGATGCATGAATTTTCTTATTATTAATTTCAAATATCAATTATTAACCTAAAATTTTTTTCTTAATTCAAACTTTTGGATTTTCCCTGTTGATGTTTTCGGTAATTCACAAAAAATAACTTGTTTTGGTACCTTAAATCCAGCAAGAGTTTCCCTGCAAAAACTTATCAATTCTTTTTCAGTTGTGGGTTTATCTTTTATCATTTCAATAAATGCACATGGAACTTCTCCCCATTTTTCATCTGGTTTTGCAACTACAGCAGCTATAGATACAGATGGGTGTTTTGCTAAAGTGTTCTCTATTTCTATAGAAGATATATTTTCACCACCAGAAATTATTATATCTTTTGATCTATCCTGAATTTTAACATACCCATCGGGATGTATTACAGCTAAATCACCAGAATGAAACCAGCCACCATGCATAGCTTTTTTTGTTGACTCTTTATCTTTAAAATAGCCTTTCATGACTATATTTCCTTTGATCATAATTTCTCCAATTGACCTTCCATCTTTGGGAACTTCTTTCATTGTTTCAGGATTCATGACTGCTATTCCCTCAGTATTTGGATACCTAACTCCTTGTCTGGCTTTAATCTCGTTTTGTTTTTCTTCATCAAATTTATTCCAAGCATCATTCCATGCACATTGAGTAACATGCCCATAAGTTTCTGTTAAACCATAAACATGCATAACTTCGAAACCAAGCTCATTCATTTTTTTAAAAATTATACTAGGTGGTGGTGCTCCAGCTGTAAGCACATAAACTTTATTTCTTAACTTTTTTTTATCAGACTCTGGTGCACCTGTGATCATGTTCAAAACTATTGGTGCTCCGCCAAAATGAGTTATCTTATACTTTTCTATTAAATCAAAAATTTTCTTTACATCAATATTTCTTAAACAAATAGTTCTTCCATTTAGCATTGGAACAGTCCAAGGATAACCCCATCCATTGCAATGAAACATTGGAACAATAGTTAAAAAATTAAGTCTATTAGGCATATTCCAAGCTACTGCACTTCCTGTAGACATTAAATATGAGCCTCTATGATGGTAGACAACACCTTTTGGATTACCAGTTGTACCTGATGTATAGCTAAGAGAAATTGCTTGCCATTCATCTTCTGGCAATTTCCAATCATAATTTTCATCACCTGTATTTAAAAAACTTTCATACTCCAATTCACCTATTTTTTCGCATTTTGATTGATCTGCATGTTGATCAATTATATCAATAATTATGATTTGTCTTTTTAGAATATTAAGAGCTTTTTTCACTTCGATATGTAGCTGCCGATCTACTACTAAAACCTTAGCTTCACTATGTTCTAAAATGTAAGCAATTGTTTTAGCATCCAATCTTATATTTATTGTATTCAACACTGCACCTGTCATTGGCACAGAATAATGCCCTTCAAAGATTTCAGGAGTATTAAAAGCCAAAAATGAGACCGTATCTCCTTTTCCAATACCCACCTTGCTTAGGGCGCTCGCAAACTTAACTGTTCGTTTATAAACTTCTGCCCAAGAATATTTTCGGTCCTCATAAATTAGAGCTTCATAGTGTGGATAAATTTCCTTAGCTCTCTTAATGAAAGTTAAAGGCGTGAGAGGAATATAATTTGCAGGGTTTTTATCTAAATCGGTATTGTAAGAACTCATCTCAGTTAAATTTAAAGTTCATGATGTTTGAGCTTCCTGAGATAGCAGATTTATAATGCTGTTCAGCTCTAGGTAGAACTTTATCAAAATAAAATTTAGCGGTATTTATTTTGTTGTCATAAAATTTTTTATTTTCATTATAATCTTTAAAACTTATATTAAGTACTTTAGCCCATGCAAATGCTAATGATACATAGCCCAGAGTTTTCAAGTAATCATTTGCAGCCGCACTCACATCATCCTTGTTATTTATAGCTTTCTCAATTGTCCATTCACTGAACTTTGAGAGAATGTCTATATAGTAATTAAATTGCTCAACAAACGGCTTCAATTTTTCATTATTTGAATTAGCTTCAGATTTAATTAAACTTAAAAATTTATTGATTATATTACCATTTTTATTTGATAATTTTCTAAAAACTAAATCAGCTGCTTGGACTGAATTTGTGCCCTCATAAATTGGAGTAATCCTATTATCTCGATACAATTGCTCAATACCTTGATCTTTTGTATAACCATATCCGCCAAATATTTGCATAGCATCACTAGTAATTTCCATTCCTAAATCTGAAAATAAAGATTTTACAACTGGTGTCATCAACGACACCATATCAGAAGCATCTTGTCTAATTTTTTGATCTTTATGATTCAGACTGACTTCAGTTTGTTGTGACAACCAAAAACATAATGCTCTTTCTCCTTCGATAATTGATTTCATATTTAACAAAGTTTTTCTTATATCTGCATGTTCAATAATTGAATCAGCACTTCCATTTTCTGATTTATTATTATTGCTTTTTCCCTGTTTTCTATCTTTGGCATAACTCAATGAGTTCTGATAGGCAATTTCTGATATTCCTAAACCTTGAATTCCAACAACTATTCTCTCTAAATTCATCATTGTAAACATTTGACTTAATCCCTTGTTTTTTGGACCAATCATAAAACCAGTTGCTTCATCAAAATTTAAAACGCATGTAGCAGAACCTTTGATACCCATTTTTGTTTCTATCGAACCTGTTGAAATTCCATTTCTTGCACCAATAGTTCCGTCCTCTTTTACAACAAATTTTGGAACTAAAAATAAACTTATTCCTTTTGTTCCTTTAGGTGAGTCTGAAGCTCTTGCTATTACTAAATGAATAATATTTTCTGTTAAATCATGGTCACCGGATGTAATAAATATTTTTTGACCAGTAATTTTATATGTGCCATCTGGTTGTTCTAGGGCTTTTGTCTTGAGCAAACCTAGGTCAGTTCCGCAAACTGGTTCAGTTAGACACATAGTACCACTCCATTTGCCTTCAACCATTTTTGGAAGAAACTTATTTTTTATCTCATCATTTGCGTGATGATGAATACAATTATAAGCACCAAGTGTTAGCTCACTATAAAGTTTAAATGCTAAACTTGCTGAGGATATCATTTCGTCAAAAAATGCACTTACTGTCCTTGGCATTCCTTGTCCACCATACTTTGGATCACAACATAATGAAGTCCAACCATCCTCAATATATTTTTGATAAACTTCTTTATACCCAGGTGGTGTTCTTACAACCCCGTTCTCCAGTATAGCAGGGTTTTCATCTCCTGCTTTTGCAAGTGGTAAGATCAAATTTTGATTTATTTTTGCAGCTTCCTCTAAAATATCTTTGACCAGATCTGAGCTAACGTCTTTGTATTTTTCTAATTCATTATAATATTTATTATCTCTCAATTTCTCAAAAAGAAACATCATATCTTCGACTGGTGCAATATAATTTGGCATTAAATTAGTTTAAAATAATTAGTTAATTATTGCAATTTTGAAATTATCGCATCTCCCATTTGAGAAGTTGATACTTCTTTCATTCCTTTAGATAAAATATCCTTTGTCCTTAATCCGTCATTTAATACATCTTGTACAGCTTTTTCCAAGACTTCCGCCTCTTTATCCAAATCTAAAGAATACCTCAGAGCCATAGCAAAGCTCAATACACTTGCTATCGGATTTGCAATTCCCTTGCCTGCTATGTCAGGTGCTGAACCATGTATCGGTTCATACATTGCTCTCATTTCTCCATTTTTATTTTTAGCTCCTAAAGATGCTGATGGAAGAAGTCCAAGAGACCCTGTCAACATTGATGCCTCATCCGACAACATATCACCAAAAAGGTTATCAGTTAAAATCACATCAAATTGTTTTGGATTTCTAACTAATTGCATCGCACAATTATCTGCAAGCATATGACTTAAATTGACATCCCTATAATCTTTTTCATGGAGTGCTTGAACTTCTTCCTTCCAAAGTTGTCCTGCCTCCATTACATTTGATTTTTCACATGATATAACTTTCTTAGATCTTTTTCTTGCTAAATCAAAAGCAACTCTTGCAACTCTAATAATTTCACTGCTTGTATAAGTATGTGTGTTGACACCTTTTCTTTCGCCGTTTTCTATAGGCTTGATTCCTCTTGGTTCGCCAAAATAAACTCCGCCAGTTAACTCTCTAACGATCATTATATCTAATCCAGAAATTATTTCTGGTTTTAAAGTCGAGGCATCAACTAATTGTTTGAAACATATTGCCGGTCTCAGGTTAGCAAAGAGTTTTAATTCTTTTCTCAATTTTAATAATGCTCTCTCTGGTTTTTTATCGAAGTCTACACTTTCCCACTTTGGCCCACCAACAGCACCTAACATTATAACTGCACTCTCTAAAGCTTTATAAAAAACTTCGTCAGTAATTGGCGTCCCATGCTTATCATAAGAACAACCTCCAACTAATTCCTCATCAGTCTCAAAACCTAAAGATTTTTTATCATTAAACCAATTGATTATTTTTTTTACTTCTTCAGTAACCTCTGGACCGATTCCGTCTCCGGGTAGTAACAAAATTTTCCTTTTTTCTAATTTAATCATTAAATACCCAGGGCTTTTTAATTTCTAAGTTTTTTTCAAAATTTTCAATTTTATCTGTTTTTTTAAGAGACAATGCTATGTCATCTAAACCTTCTAATAGACACTTCTTTTTAAACGAATCTACTTTAAATTTTATCTCATTATTTCCAAAAATAATTTTCTCTTCTTTTAAGTCTATAAAAATTTCCTCTTTTCTTTTTGCATACTCAGATAGCTCTTTAATTTTTTCTTCATCAAGAATTATTGGTAAAATTCCATTTTTAAAACAGTTGTTATAAAAAATATCTGCAAAACTTGAGCTTATCACACTAGTAATGCCGAAATCTAGTAATGCCCACGGTGCGTGCTCCCTGGATGAACCACATCCAAAATTTTTACCTGCGATTAGAATTTTTGAATTACTATATGGTTTTTGATTTAAGACAAAATCATTAATTTCTTTACCATTATCATCGTATCTCATTTCGAAAAATAAATTTTTCCCTAATCCAGTCCTTTTAATTGTTTTTAAAAACTGTTTTGGAATAATCATATCTGTATCAATATTTACTATTGGCAGATATGCAGGTATACTTTTTAAAGTATTAAACTTTTGCATATTAGTTTTGATATTTCCTTACATCATCAAGATTTCCTGATATTGCTGCAGCAGCGGCCATACCTGGGCTGACTAAGTGAGTTCTTCCACCTCTTCCTTGTCTGCCTTCAAAATTTCTGTTTGATGTTGAGGCACATCTTTCCTCTGGTTTTAATTTGTCTGCATTCATTGCTAAACACATAGAGCAGCCCGGTTCTCTCCATTCAAATCCTGAATTTACAAAAATTCTGTCCAATCCCTCTTGCTCTGCTTGCTCTTTCACTAATCCAGACCCTGGAACAACCATAGCTTGGACATGAGCCGCTATTTTTTTATCTTTAAGAATTTTTGCAGCCTCTCTTAAATCCTCTATTCTACCATTTGTACAACTTCCGATAAAAACTTTATCAATCTTAATATCTTTAGCTGCCATATCTGGTTTCAAACCCATATAATTTAATGATCTTTCTAAAGAATTTTTTCTATCCTCATCTTTCTCATTTTTTGGATTTGGAACTCTTTCATCAATAGTAATAACGTCCTGAGGTGATGTTCCCCAAGTTATCATCGGCGAAATCTCATTGGCAGCTAGGTTTACTTCTTTATCGAACTTAGCGCCTTCATCAGTATTTAAATTTTTCCAGCTCTCTAATGCTTTATCCCAATCATTTCCTTTAGGAGACATTGGTCTGCCCTCTAAATATTTGAATATCTTTTCATCAGGAGCAATTAATCCTGCTCTTGCACCTCCCTCAATCGTCATATTGCAAATGGTCATTCTATTCTCAACACTTAATGATTTAATTAGATCGCCAGCATATTCTATTACACATCCTGTTCCACCCGCAGTGCCAATTTTACCGATTATTTGAAGAATTACGTCTTTTGATGTAACGCCTAACGGGAGTGTGCCGTTGACATTTATTCTGAAATTTTTTGCTTTTTTTTGAACTAATGTTTGAGTTGCTAAAACATGTTCTACTTCTGAAGTTCCAATACCAAAAGCTAATGCACCAAATGCTCCGTGTGTTGCTGTATGACTATCCCCACATACAATAACTGTACCAGGTTGAGTAAAGCCTTGTTCAGGACCAGTGACATGAACAATTCCTTGTCTCTTATCACTCATTCCAAAAAGTTTAATACCAAACTCTTTACAATTTGCCTCTAAAGTTTCAACTTGAATTTTAGACTCATGGTCTGAGATACCTTTTGATCTATCGGTTGTTGGAACATTGTGATCTGCAACCGCAAGTGTTAATTTTGGGTGTCTTACTTTACGATTAGAATTCCTTAATCCCTCAAAAGCTTGTGGACTTGTAACTTCATGGACTAAATGTCTGTCAACAAACAATAGTGCTGTCCCATCTTCTTGTTGATGAACTAAGTGCTCGTTCCAAATTTTATCGTAAAGAGTATTGGGCATTGAGAAAAAAATTATTTTTTTTCTTGTAAATTTTCAAGTTTTTTTTCGGTTTTAGTTTCAGCTTTAGACACATCTTTCTTCATATCTGTTTTTGGGGCTTCCTCTTTTTTAGGCTCAACATTTGGGGTAGCCTCTTTTACAGGTTCTGGTGCACTTTCCTTTGCTGTTGCTAGATTTTCCTCATTAACAGTTTCTGGCTTAACATCAATATCAATACCAATCTTTTTTCTAATTTTTTCAGCAATCCTAGCAGATTTACCAGTTCTTTCTCTCAGATAATAAAGTTTTGCTCTTCTTACTTTACCTGAACGAATTACTTTAATCGAGTCGATAACAGTTCCATATAAAGGAAAAGTTCTTTCAACACCCTCTCCAAAAGATATTTTTCTAACAGTAAAAGATGAATTCATGTCTCTACTTTTTTTAGCTATACAAACACCTTCGAAATATTGAATTCTCTCTTTTTTTCCTTCTGTGATTCTGACACCAACTTTAACAACATCGCCAGGAAAAAAATCAGGAATTTTTTTTTCTGAAAGAAACTTTTTTACATTATTTTGGTTTATTTCTTCTATTGTTTTCATCTTGATATTTAACAAATTAGTTTTTTTTATATTTATGCCACAAATCTGGTCTTCGGTCGCGTGTTATAGCCTCTGATTGAGATAAACGCCAGTCTTTAATTTTAGCATGATCACCAGATAATAACACCTCTGGAACTGATTTTTCCTCCCAAATCTGGGGTTTGGTATATTGTGGATACTCCAAAAGGCCATTTTCAAATGTTTCTTCTGAAACTGATTTTTCATTCCCTAAAACTCCAGGCAAGAGTCTTAATACACTATCAATCACAACAAGCGCAGCAGTTTCTCCACCGGACAATATATAGTCTCCTATGCTTATCTCTTCAATATTTCTTGTAGATAATACTCTCTCATCAACTCCTTCAAAATGACCACAAATTAAAGAAAAGGATTTTTCTAATGATAGATCTTGAGCAAGTTTTTGATTAAATACTTTTCCTTTTGGTGAAAGATACAAAATCCTTTCTCCTTTATTTACGTTTTGATCGATAGAATTTGCTAAGACGTCTGGTTTTAATAACATGCCTGTTCCACCGCCATAGGGAGTATCATCAACTGTTTTATGTTTATCTATTGCTGCATCTCTTATATTTATCACGTTCAAACTCCATAATTTTTTAGACATTGCTTTTCCGTAAAGTCCTTTAGCTAAAGGTCCGGGAAATATATCTGGATAAAGTGTAAATACTTGAGCTTGCAACATTAATAGC
>CABZPB010000008.1 GCA_902527485.1 uncultured Pelagibacteraceae bacterium | reverse complement strand
CATCTACCGCAGCATCAATCCCTCTTTTTACATCCATGGGATTCATACCTGCAGTAACATATTTCACGCCTTCTTTTACAATAGCTTGTGCGAGAATAGTTGCTGTGGTTGTTCCATCTCCAGCTTCATCATTCGTTTTGCTAGCTACCTCTTTAACCATTTGGGCACCCATGTTTTCAAATTTATCCTCGAGATCAATTTCTTTGGCAACAGAAACACCATCTTTTGTAATTCTTGGAGCACCGTAAGATTTGTCCATAACTACATTTCTTCCTTTTGGTCCTAATGTTACTTTAACCGTATCGGCTAGGATATTTACTCCTCTAATCATTGCTGCTCTAGCTTCTGCATCAAATTTTACTACTTTTGCCATTTTATTTTCTCCTTTAAATTAAATTACTTGCTTGAAATACCCATAATGTCAGATTCTTTCATTATGCTGTACTCTTTGCCGTCAATTTTGACTTCAGTTCCTGACCATTTGCCAAATAAAACTTTGTCTCCAACTTTAACATCCATTGGAATTTTTTTTCCATCTTCAGTTTTTGCACCACCACCGACTGCTACCACTTTACCTTCTTGAGGTTTTTCCTGTGCTGTATCAGGTATGATTATTCCTCCAGCAGTTTTTTCACTGCTATCTAAAACTTCAATTAAAACTCTATCATGTAACGGTCTAAATTTCATAAATTCTCCTTATTAATATGGTCTTCATATAGAGATTGGCCTTACTATTTCAAGATATAGTTAAAAATTAGTTGGTCAAAAAATATAGGAATTTGAGGGTTTTATGGTTTATAGATTAATTTGATGACTAAAAATTTAGATAAAGAGGGTCTAAGTTCTATAGCAGACAATTATCAGCTATTTTATGTTGACTTGTGGGGAGTGGTCCATAACGGGGTTACTCTACATCTTGAAGCAATAAAAACTCTCAAGGAAATCAATAAAAAAAAGAAAGATTATATTTTACTTACAAATGCACCCAGACCCAATTATGCAGTTAAATCTTTTTTAGAAAAACTAGGTATGGAAAAAGAGATAAGAGATCATGTATTTACATCAGGCGAAGCAGCCCTTATTTATTTAAGAAAAAATTTATTAGACAAAACATTTTTTCATGTTGGACCCCCTAGAGATTTTGATTTATTTAAAGATTTTGAAAAGATGAAATTAAATAACTTAGACAAATCTGATTATATTTTATGCACAGGATTATTTGATGATCATCAAGAAAATTTGAAATATTATAAAAGTTTGTTTGAAAAAAATGAAAAAAAAAAAATGGTTTGTACAAATCCCGATTTAATTGTGGACAGAGGAAACACTAGAGAATATTGCGCTGGTTCAGTTGCAATGATCTTTGAAAAAATGGGTGGAGAAGTTGTTTACTTTGGCAAACCTTATCCCGAAGTTTACAATCAATCTACTGACAATAAGAATAAAAAGATTCTCTCAATAGGTGATAATTTAAATACTGATATAAAAGGAGCAAACCTTTTGAATTATGATTCTTTAATAATTTCAAATGGAATTCATAAAGATGAGATTAAAGAAAAAGGAATTGAAAAAGTTGCAAAATCTTACGAAGCAATCTGTAATTATATTCAATCAGAATTGAAATGGTAAAATCAAAAAATATATATAAGAATTTTAATATCAATAATAGGTATAAAGATTCAATTATCTTAATTGGTAACTTTGATGGGGTTCACAAAGGACATCAAAAATTATTCTCATTAGCAAAGAAATATAAAAAAAAATTCTATTCGAAAATTGGTGTGTTGACTTTTGAGCCAATGCCAAAAATGTTTTTTAATAAAAATTTAATTAATTTTAGAATTTCTAGTTTACAACAAAAAATTGATAATCTTAAAAATCTTAATGTAGACTTTATAATTATAAAAAAATTCGATCGAAAATTCTCAAAAATAAAATCTGTTACTTTTATTAAAGAAATCTTGGGTAAAAAGCTAAAACCAAAATTCATTTTTGTAAGTAATAATTTTAGATTTGGGAATAAGAGAGAAGGTAACGTTAGACAGTTGATTAAATTTGAGAGGATATATGGTTATAGAGTAGTAAAACCAAAACCATTGTTAACCAAAAAGAGAATAGCATCCTCATCGTTGGTTAGAAAACTTTTACAAAAAGGAAAATTAGAAAAGGCCAATAAAATTTTGAATAGAAATTGGTCAATTGTTGGAAAGGTTCAAAAGGGTAGACAACTAGGAAAAAAAATTGGTTTCCCAACTGCAAACATTAATATCAAAAATTATATTTTAGCCTGCCCAGGCGTATATGCAGTAAGAGTAAAAAGGGGTGATAAAAACA
Source organism: uncultured Pelagibacteraceae bacterium (assembly GCA_902527485.1). Classification (GTDB taxonomy): domain Bacteria; phylum Pseudomonadota; class Alphaproteobacteria; order Pelagibacterales; family Pelagibacteraceae; genus Pelagibacter. The sequence goes on along the minus strand of CABZPB010000008.1, from coordinate 31,635 downwards.
ATTACTTAAAAGGAATTGCCAATTTAGGCTATCGCCCAACATTTAAAGGGAAAAAAATATTATTAGAGGTTCATCTATTTAATTTTTCTGGAAATCTTTATAATAAGTATTTAACAGTAGAATTTAAAAAATTTATTAGAAAAGAAAAAAAATTTAAAAATGTTGAACAGCTTAGAAGACAAATTAAAACTGACTTATCCATAGCAAAAAAATAAAATGAGCAAATCCCAAATTAATCTACCTAAAACTGCCTTTTCGATGAAAGCAAATTTGCCAACACGAGAACCAGAAATTTTGAAACTTTGGCAAAACATAAATCTTTATGATGAATTAAGAAAATCGAGAAAAGGAGAGGAAAAATTTGTTCTTCATGATGGTCCTCCCTATGCAAATGGCAATATACACATGGGAACAGCTTTAAATAAAATTCTAAAAGATATAATTGTGAGATTTCATCAGATGCATGGTAAAGATTCTGTCTATGTTCCAGGATGGGACTGTCATGGGTTACCAATAGAATGGAAAATTGAAGAGCAATACAAAAAAAATAAAAAAAACAAAAATGAAGTTCCAATTGTTGAGTTCAGAAAAGAGTGTAGGGCCTTTGCAGAAAAATGGATAGATATTCATAAAGATCAATTCAAAAGGTTGGGAGTTGTAGGAGATTGGGATAATTATTATTCTACTATGAGTTTTGATGCAGAAGCTCAAATTGTTAGAGAATTAGGTAAGTTCTTAAAAGAGGGAAGTTTGTATAGAGGTTTTAAACCTGTTTTATGGTCAACTGTTGAAAAAACAGCTTTAGCAGATGCAGAAGTTGAATACCAAGATCATAAGTCAGATACTATATATGCATCTTTTCCGATCAAATCTTCTAACATTAAAGAACTAAATAATAGCGAAATTGTAATTTGGACAACTACACCGTGGACTATTCCAGCCAACAAAGCCTTAGCTTATAATGAAAGTTTAGATTATTTATTAATTGAAGTAAATGACGATGGAGATTTTAAAAATAAAAAAATTGTTATTGCAAATTCATTAATAGATTCAGTTGTAAAAGATGCCAAAATTCAAAGTTTTAAAAAATTAAAAAATTTTAAAGGTAAAGATTTAAAAGGAACAATATGTAATCACCCCTTTTTAAAACTTGGTTATGAATATGACATACCTATGCTAGAAGGACGTTTTGTTACTACAGAACAAGGCACGGGAATTGTTCATTGTGCACCAAGTCATGGTCCTGATGATTTTAATTTGTGTATGAATAATGGAATTAAAGCAATAGAGACAGTTGATGGTGATGGAAGATATACAAAAAATGTAGCGCTTTTTGAGGGGATACATATTTTTAAATCTAATTCTATTGTGATTGAAAAACTAAAAGAGCAAAAAAAATTATTATCGAGCGGTGAACTCGTTCACTCTTATCCTCACTCATGGAGGTCTAAAGCACCATTAGTTCACAGAGCTACTCCTCAATGGTTTATTTCTATGGATAGTCATAAGCTTAGAAATAAAGCTTTGAAAGCAATTGATGAAACAAACTTCTATCCTAGCAAAGGAAAAGAAAGATTAAAATCGATGATTGAAACAAGACCTGATTGGTGTGTTTCAAGACAAAGAGTATGGGGAGTTCCATTACCTATTTTTATTAACAAGAAAACAAATAAAATTTTAGTCGATGACGAAGTTTTTGAAAATATCGCAAAAATCTATGAAAAAGAGGGATCCGATTGTTGGTTTTCAGATGATCCACAAAAATTTCTCGGAAAAAAATACAAAGCTGAAGATTTTGAAAAGTTAAGTGATATCGTAGAGGTATGGTTTGATAGTGGATCTACCCATTCATTTGTATTGGAAAAAAGAAAAGATTTAAAATGGCCCGCATCTATGTATCTTGAGGGCTCTGACCAACATAGAGGCTGGTTTCATTCATCTCTTTTAGAGTCTTGTGGAACAAGAGATCGTGCACCTTTTGAGTCTATTCTTTCTCATGGTTTTGTAGTTGATGGCAAAGGTTTAAAAATGTCAAAATCTTTGGGAAATGTAATTGCGCCCGAAGATATCTTAAAAAAATATGGAGCTGATATACTTAGAATTTGGGTTGCTTCCTCAAATTATGCTGAGGATCTTCGAATAGACTATTCAATACTGGATCAGCACGCTGAGTCCTATAGAAAAATAAGAAATACATTTAGATATTTGCTTGGAAATCTTAATGATAATTTTGAACAAGTAAAACTAGAAAAAATTAAAATTGAAGACTTACCAGAATTAGAACAATTTATGCTTCATAAAATTTACAACTTAAATACCAAATTTAACAAGTATTTCAAAGGTTATGATTTCCATAATTTGTATAAAGAATTATTAAATTTTTGCACTGTAGATTTATCTGCTTTTTATTTTGATATAAGAAAAGATACTTTGTACTGTGATCCAATAAATTCTAAAAAAAGAAAATCTACACTTATATTGTTAAACGTTATTCTTAATTCTTTAATAAGGTGGTTTGCACCAATATTATCTTTTACAACTGAAGAGATTTATCAACTAATTTCAAAAAACAAAAAAAGTATTCATCTAGAAAAATTTTTAACTTTTCCTGAAAAATTTAATAATTCAAAACTTAATTCTAAATGGGAACAATTAATTAAAATAAGGGACATTTGTAACCTTAGTATTGAGCAAAAACGAGCAAGTAAAGATATTGGATCTAGTTTAGAGGCGTCTTTAATTGTGAAATTAAATAATGAGAACCAGAAATTTTTGAAAAATATTGATCTTTCAGAACTTTGTATAACTTCTTCAGTTAAAATTGAGAATGGTGATTCAAATGAAGTAATCGTAGAGACAACAAAAGCAACAGGTGAAAAATGTCCAGTGTGTTGGAAAATTAGCAGCGCACCCTGTGAAAGACACAAATTTTAAATAAAATGTTAAAAAAACATTTATTAAATTTTTCTATTATCATTTTTATTTTTTTAATCGATCGAGTAAGTAAATTATCTATCATTGGTTCTCCAGAAACTTATGAACAATATGGTATTAGTATTACACCCTTTTTAAATTTTAATTTAATTTGGAACCAAGGAATTGCTTTTGGTTTATTTTCTTTTGACGAAAAACTATATTATAATTTTCTGACAATCTTTATTTGTCTGATAACTGTGGTTATTGTTTGGCTAATGTTTAGATCTGAGGGATTTGAAAAATTAAGTTATATAATGATTATAGGAGGCTCTCTCGGAAATATTTTTGATCGAATATATTACTCAGCGGTGCCAGATTTTATAGATATACATATAAATAATTTTCATTGGTTTATATTTAATGTTGCTGATATATTCATTACTATAGGCATAATTTTTTTAATAAGCCATGAAATCTTTGGTAAAAAAATTAAATGAGATTTATTTACAATATTTTCTTTATCTTAGCAGTATTCTCATTGTTATTTTCTTGTGGAGGTTTTAAGTTAAAAAAAAAGGCTACTTCAGGTGAGGAATTTTTAATAGAAAAAAAAGATCCTTTGGTTTTGCCACCAGACTTTTCCAAATTACCAAAACCTAATGAGCAACCTGAAACTATAGATAAAGATATTAATATAAAATCTGTGTTTGATGGAAATCAAAATAGTGCAGAGGAGGATAGCAATCAAAACACATCAAAATCCAATATTAAAAAAAGTATTTCAGAAAAAATTCAAAAACAATAATGTCGACTAAAAATCTTATTTTTGAAAATTTTACAAATAAAAAAGTAAATTCAAAATTAAAAAAATATTTTAAAGAATTAATTTCCTCTAAAAGTGAAGTTATAAATTCTTTATCAAGAAATTATAAATACAGCTATACAAAAAAATCTATTAAAAAATATCAAAAATATAAAGATATAAGAATTTTTGGTATGGGAGGATCCTCTTTAGGAACAATGGCAATTTATGATTTTTTAAAACATAAAATAAATAAAAATTTTTATTTTCTAGAAAACCTAAATCAAAAAAAAATATTTTCAAAAAAAAAATATCTTAATTTAGTAATTTCAAAATCTGGAAATACGTTAGAGACAATTGTAAACTCTAATTTATATATAAAAAAAAATGATAAGAATGTTTTAGTTTCAGATAAAAAAGATAGTATTTTAAGAGAATTAAGTATGAAGCTAAAAGCCGATATTATTGATCATAATAACTTTATTGGTGGAAGATACTCAGTTCTGTCAGAGGTTGGTATGTTACCAGCAGAATTAATGGGCCTGGACTCAGTGAAATTCAAAAAATTTAATAATTTAGTGGCTAATAAGAAATTTTTTAATTCAATCATAATTAATGTCTCAAATATTTTAGAGTTTGTTAAAAGAAAAAAATTCAATTCAGTAATCCTCAATTATGACGAAACTGCAGATAATTTTTTAAAATGGTATCAACAATTAGTAGCTGAAAGTGTAGGAAAAAAAGGAAATGGCATTTTTCCAATAATATCAAATATGCCAAAAGATAATCATAGTTTAATGCAATTATATTTAGATGGTAATAAGAATAATTTTTACACATTTTTTTATACGGAGAATCGAAATTACCCAAAATTAAATCAAGATATAATTCCTAGTTCTTTAAAATTTTTAAAAAAGAAGGATCTAGGGGACATTCTATACTCTAAAATCTTAGCAACAAAAAAAGTTTTTCAAAAAAAAAAAATACCATTTAGAAGTTTTTTTATAAAGTCTAAAAGTGAAGAAGTACTAGGTGAATTATTTACATATTTCATTTTAGAAACAATTCTTTTAGCTAGAGCTTTAAAAATAAACCCATTTAATCAACCAGCTGTTGAACTTATTAAAATAGAAACCAAAAAAATTTTAAAAAGATCTTAATTAGCAAAATATACCTTGGAGACCCCGTAAGTACGAGTATCGAGAATATTAATTTTTTCGGTTATTACTACTTTATCTTTTTTATGTCTGTGAATAATTAAAATACCGTCTTTTTTAAGAAGTTTTCTATAAATAATTTTTTCAATTAACAAATTAATTTTAATTTCTTTATAAGGGGGGTCAATAAAAATTATATCAAATTTTTTATCTATTTTTTTTTCAGAGTTAAAATATTCAAAACAATTATCTTTAAAAATTTGAAATTTTTTTTCATTTTTGAAAAGAAGTAAATTTTTTTCTAATACTTTAATTGCTTCAAAATAATTTTCAAAAAAATACACATATTTAGATTCTCTAGATAAACATTCTACTCCAAAAGATCCAGAGCCAGAAAATAGGTCTAAAACTGTAGAATTTTTTAAATTCACATTCATTTTTTTTGAATGTTCTAGAAGATTGAAAATCGACTCTTTTACCAAATCTTTTAAAGGTCTAGTATTTTTGTCTTTAGGTAATAATAACTTTTTTCCTTTAAATTTCCCAGAAATTATTCTCATTACGATATAATTTTATAACCAATATCTTTTCTAAAATATCCATTATACCAATTTAATTTATTAATTAAACTTATGGCTTGATCTCTACCAATTCTTAAATTGTCTGATTTAATTACAAAATTTAACACTCTCCCACCATTAGAGTATATTTTTGAATTATTTATTTTAGTCCCCGCATGAAAAATGAATTCATTATCTTGAAGATTAATTTCCTTAAGGTCTTTTATTTCTAAATCATTTTTAAATTCATCTGGATATCCTTTTGAAGCTAAAACAACACAAATACTTTTTTCTTCAAACCATTCTAAATTTATACTTTTTAGATTTTCATTAACGGTGGCAACTACAATGTCTAAAAAATCAGTTTTGAGTCTTGGAAGAATTGTTTGACATTCAGGATCACCCATTCTTACATTATATTCAATTAAAAAAGGTTCATCACTCACAATCATTAATCCCGCATATAGAAAACCTTTAAATTTGTTGTTTATATCTTTTAAACCTTTTAATGTGGGTTCAATTATTTTTTGTATTATCTTTTCTTCCAGTTTTTGACTTTCCAGTCGAGAAGGCGAGTAGGCTCCCATTCCTCCTGTATTTTTACCCTTATCTCCCTCCAAAGCTCGTTTGTGATCTTGTGCTGTTCCAAATTTTTTATAACTGATACCATCAGAAATTATAAAGAAACTCATTTCTTCGCCTTTTAAAAATTCCTCAATTAAAATTTGTTTCGCTTCTCCAAATTTACCATTGAAAATTTCTTCAACTGCTTTTTTTGAATGATCGTGAGTTTCACAAATATAGACACCTTTACCCGATGCTAAACCATCAGCCTTAACAACTATAGGAAATTTACACTCATTTAAGAATAAAAGACTTTCTTGAATGCTGTTGAAGACACCAAATTTTGCAGTAGGTATATTATATTTTTTACATAAATTTTTTGTGAAAATCTTTGAGCCTTCAAGCTGTGATGAAACACGATCTGGACCAAAGACTTTAATTTTATTTTGTTTCAAGAAGTCGACTATTCCATCTACCAGTGGTTTTTCAGGACCTACTATTATGATGTCTATACCTAGCTTTTTTATTACTCTTTTTAATTCTTCAAAATTATTCAGATCAATTTCAATATTTTCTGCAATAAAGCTAGTACCCGCATTTCCTGGAAAACAGTAAATTTTGTGAATATTTTTTGATTTTTTTAAAGATAAGCATATGGCATGTTCTCTTCCACCGCTTCCTATTACTCCAACTTTCATATAATTATATATAAACTATAAATCATGAAAAAATTAGCTAAATTGAAATATTTACCAAATAATTTCAAAATAATTGAAAATGGTGATCATGTTCTATGTGCAGTTTCAGGTAAAAAAATTTCTTTGGATAATTTAAACTATTGGAATGTGGAAACTCAAGAGGCCTATTTTTCGTATAAGGAAGCTCATCAAAAAAGAGAATCAGAAACCTAAATCATTAAATTTTCCATCTATTATGTGTCCAAATCCATTGTTTTGGGTTTGCGATAATCATTTTTTCTAAAATTTTATTTAGTTCTAGCGTAATTTTTTCAATTGAGTCACTTTTAGAAAATTGAATATTATCAAGAATTTTAATTTTAAAATTATCATCTGTTGATCTTTCAATACTAATAGGAACTACTTCAGCATTAAATTTTTTGATAAACTGAGCTGGTATTGTAGTTGTGAGAGCCTCTTGACCAAAAAAATCACATTTTATTCCTTCGGAAACTCTTTGATCAATCATTAAAGCAATAGATGTACCATTTTTGAATTCTCTTAGTAACTGCTTTGTACCAGAAATTCCTTTTTGAATCTGTTTTTCGCAAATATAATTTTTTCTTATATGTTCCATCAGAGGATTTAGAAATTTATTATTCAAAGGTCTATAAATTGCGGCTAAATCAATACCAGACTTTTCAATATGCATCGCCATCAATTCAAAATTATCGAAATGTCCTGATATAAAGATTACTGGTTTATTTTTTTGTTTTATTTTTTCTAATCCTTCTTGATTTTCTATAATTATTTTTTTTGTAAATTTCGGAGATTGCCTGAAATTTTTTATAAAAATATATTCAGCAAAGATTTTCCCATAACTTTCCCACATATCGTTTACAATCTTATCTTTTTCATTTTCATCTAATTCAGGAAAAGCTATATTTAAGTTAGAATGAGAAATTTTTTTTGATCTAAAATTAGGGCCAATTATTTTGAAAATAAAACTTGAAAAAGATTTTGATAATTTCAGTCCTAAAATCTTAAATAATAAAAATAAAAAAATAATAAAAATAAACTGTATAAAATATTTAATTAATTTCATTTATTTTAGTTTTTAAAAACTGAACAAGCTTAGTTTCATCTTTAATTTTGATATTTATTTCTAAAAAACTAATTTTTTCTTTGAATTTTTGAGGAATTCTTTTGAAATCTTTTTCAGTTGTAATGATTTCAGCATTATTGTAATTTGCTTTATTTATGATTTCTGAAATATCTTTATCTTGATAATTATAATGATCTGGAAAAGTAATCTCATCAATTATTTTAAATTGATTTTTAAGTAGTAACTTTTTGAAACTATCAGGATTTCCTATTCCTGAAAAAATAATATAATTATTATCAACATTAAATTTATTAATATTTCTTATTTCAATAATTGTCTCAAAAATTTCAATATTTGGATTTATATTTCTGATTTTATTAAAGATATAATCTAAATTTGAGTCCTCATTAACTGTTTTTAAAAATATTCCATGATAGTTTTTTATACTATCTATTTTTTCTCTTAATGGTCCAGAGGGTATTAAATGACCGTTTCCAATCCATTTATCACTATCAAAACAAGCAAACTTTATATCATAATCGATCCACTTTTCTTGAAGTCCGTCATCAAAAATTATCATATCAAATTTCATCTCAATAGCTTTTTTTACTATTTTTTTTCTGTCAGTTAGTGAGATGAAATTTGAATTATCTTTAAGAATTTTTTGTTCGTCCATTTGATTATTATAAAATTTTTTTGCGGTTACCGGATTAGTATTCATTTTCTTTAAAAGATTATAAAGAAGTAACGAAGTTGGAGTTTTTCCAGTACCCCCAACATATAAGTTTCCAACACATAAAGTTTTTATTTCAGTGAATTTTTTCTTTGGTATAAGACTGGAGATAATATTATTGATTTCAACGAATATTGTAAAAGGATAAAGTAAATAAGCAAAAAAATTTGGTTTTTTAAAATCCCAAAATTTTGGTTTTTTTAAAATCATTTATTAATTTCTTTATAGGTTTTATTTAAAATATCTATTCCTATCAAATGTAAATCCTTAATTATTTTTTTTGAGTTATTTTTGGAATTAAAATATTTGATGATATAGTAACTTAGTTGATCTTGATTAGTTATTTTTCTTGATAAATTTTTTTTATTAAGAAATCTATAAATTTCTCTAAAATTTGAAACATTTGGACCATGCAAAACTTTACAACCATATCTAGTTGCTTCTAATGGGTTTTGACCACCATGTTTAATTAATGATCCTCCTAGAAAAATATTTTTACAAACTTTGTAGAACAATTTTGTTTTTCCATAAGAATTTACTAGATAAATATCTGTATTAGGGTGAATTTTCTTTTTAGGTTCATCTAAATGAACTTTAAGATTTAAGTTATTGAGTTCTGTCTTAATTGCATTAATTCTGTTAATGTGCCTTGGAATAATTATTGTTAACAGGTTTTTGAATTTTTTTTGCAATTTTATGTGTGCTATTCCACAAAACTTTTCTTCATTATAGTGAGTACTGGACGCACACCATGTTTTCCTTGAGTTAATTAAATTCACAAGTTTTTTATTTAGGTTTGTTTTTTCATTTCCGGATTGACTAAATTTTAGATTACCAATTAATTTTATATTTTTTGCCCCTAGTTTTTTCAAATATTTTCTTGTTTCAATATTTGATGAAAGACATAAATCAAATTTACTAAAGATTGATTTTGCAAAGGAAGAAAAAAATTTCCATCGATTAAATGATTTTTTTGTGATTCTTCCGTTAATAAGAAATATTGGCGTATTTCTTTTGTACAAGTTATTTATAGTAATTGGCCAAATTTCAGAGTCTATAAAAAAAGCCTTTGAAGGTTTCCAATAATTTAAAAACTTTTTGGAAATAAAATTACAATCAATAGGAAAAAATTGATGTATTGTTTTTTTTAATTTTAAATTTTTAATTATAAACGAAGAGCTTAAAGTGTTAGACGTAATTAATATCTGTTTAATTTCCTTATTTTTTTCAAATCTTTCTACTAATGGAATAATACTTTGGATCTCACCTACGCTGGCTCCATGAAACCAAATCAAATTCCCCTTATTCCTTTTTTTTGAAAAAAAACCTACTTTTTCCTTAAATCTTAATAAGTCTTCCTTGCCCTTAAATATTCGAAAAATTATTATTACTGGAGAAAAAAAAAATACTAAATTTATTAAAATTTTATAAATAAAAAACATTAAGATTTTAATTGTTTATCATAAAAATTTTTATAAATAGACGAAGTATTTAGTAGTTCATTATGATTTCCCTCTGCTACCACCTTTCCAGAGTCGATTACATAAATTTTGTCTGAATTTAAAATTGTAGATAATCTATGAGCAATTACAATTGTTGTTTTATTTTTTGTAAGATAATTAATCGCTTTTTGAATTTTGTCTTCTGTCTCTGCATCTAAAGAGGAGGTAGCTTCATCTAATAGAATTATTTTACTTTTTTTAAGTATCGCCCTTGCAATCGATAATCTTTGTTTTTCTCCACCAGATAACCTCACACCATTTTCACCTATCATTGTGTCGTATCCTTTTGGCATACTAGTTATAAAATCATCACAATTAGATAACTTTGCTGCCTCAATGATTTCTTCATCTGAGGCTGTTAGTCTTGAGTATCTAATATTATTTTTAATAGTATCATCAAAAAGAGATATATCCTGACTTACTAATGAAATATTTTCTCTTAAAGAAGATATTGAATGTTCATCAATAGGCTGATTATCAATGTATATTTTTCCACTTAACGGCTCATAAAATCTTGGTATAAAATTTAATATAGTAGATTTTCCTGCACCACTGTGACCAACTAATGCAGTCATTTGACCACTTTTAAATTTTAGACCAATATTATTTAAAACATTTTTTAAGCTTTCAGAATATTTAAAACTCACATCTTCAAAATTTATGTTCCCTTCATCAATTTTTAGGTGTTTATCAAAATTTTTATCACTGTTGTCCTCATCAATAATTGGTAATAATCTTTTGGCAGCTGATAAACCTTGATGTATACCCATATTTAAAGTCGCCAATGTTCTTACCGGTTGGTAAGCCAACATCATAGCTGCTAAAAAAGAAAAAAAATTATTTAACTCTAACTCACCATTTATTATCAAACTACCTGAATAATAAATTAATCCTCCAATCATCAAACCAGTCAGAGTCTCCATTATTGGAGTAGCTCTCGTTAAAACAGTTTGTATCTTTACTACTTTATCTTTAAATGTGTTTATTATTTTAGCTAATCTTTTATTTTCATATTCTTCTGTTTGAAAAATTTTTATAACTTTATGATTTTTGATAATTTCAATAAAAAATGAACTTAAAAAACCAGCGACTTCTTGAGACTCTGTCGTAACTTTACCAATTCTTTTACCTAAAGACTTTGCAGCAATTGATGCAAGAGGTATCATTATAATTGCAAATATTGCTAATTTCCAATTTTGGTAAAACATTACACCTATTAGAGCAATTAATGTTAAGGTATCTTTTGAAAATAATAAAATTGTATCAGTTACAAGTTTCATAACCATTCCCGAGTCGTAACTAATATGTGAAAGATATTTCCCTGTATGTTTTTTATTCATTTTTTCAACATTTGATTTTAAAATTGACTGCATGATTTGTAATTGAAGAATTTTTTGAACTTCACCGCCAACTTGAATGAGCAAAGTTTTTGCAAAATAAAGAGAAGTGCCTTTAACAGCAAATGCAATCAAAATAACAATGGGTATTATTAACATTAACTTTTTATTTTTTTCAATGAAAATTTTTTCTATAGCTGGATCAAGCAAGTAAGCAATCATTGCAGTACTGCCCGCAACTAGCATTGAGAAGAAAATAGAAAGAAAAATTTTTGTTAGGTGTTTCTTTGTGTACCTTTTATAAAGATCTATCAAAACTTCTAGATTAGTCATTTAATTTAATTTACCAATAAGAATACAAATTAATATTATTAATCCTAAAATATTATTACTTTTAAAAATTTTCAGACATTTTTCTTTATCTTCTTTATCAAAGCTCATAATTTGAATAACTAATAAATGAAATAAAACTGCCATTGCTCCTAAAAAAAAATAATAATTAAAATTTAATTTGATACCAGTAACAACAAAAAGTAAGGTGAAAATGAAATAACATATAGATAAAAATATTTTTGGATTTTGTTTAAACTTAATTGATGTTGATTTAACTCCTATTATTTCGTCATCTTCAATATCTTGATACCCATAGATAGTGTCGTAACCCAATGTCCAAAATATGGCGCCAAGATAAAATACTATTGGAATAATACTTATTTCTTCATTAATAGATGTCCACCCAAGCAATAATCCATAATTAAAAGTTATGCCTAAGAACAGCTGGGGCCAATAAGTAAATCTTTTCATCAATGGATAAGTGAAGGCTAGAGGCATAGACGCTAGAGCTATAATAATTGTAAAAAAATTAAAATTGATTAGTACTAAAAAAGCAATCAAACATAGAATTCCAGAATATAATAGGGCAAGTTTGACTGATACTTTTCCTGAAGCTACTGGTCTATATTTAGTTCTAAATACTTTTTTATCAAATTTTCTATCAAGAACATCATTTACTATACATCCAGCAGATCTCATTAAAACAGATCCTAAAAAAAATAATGATAAGTAAAAAAAATAAATTTTTAAATCAGATGAAAAATCATACGCTATTGTAAGTCCCCATGAACAAGGCCAAAATAATAGCATATATCCAATCGGTTTTTTTAGTCTTGTAAGTTCTACAAAAAGATTTAATTGGTTCATAAAATTTTACTTGTAAATAACAAAGCCAACATTGATAATCAAACTGATTCGTATGAATATTGATTATACCGTAACTGCATTAATGTTTCCTGCAATACCATTGATGATGGCAGTTTATAGTAATAGATTTCATTCATTAAGTATCCTTATTAGACAACTTCACGATGAACATGTGTATGAAAAGCACATACCACCTGAGTGGAAAAAACAGTTTATAAATTTAAGTGGAAGGATAACTCTTTTGAGATGGACAATTTTATTTGCATCTTTTGGCTTTCTGTTTAACATGTTAACTGTTTTTGCCCTTTACTTTGATGAAGTTTTTATAGCGAGGATCATTTTCGGGTCATGTTGTTTGTCGATGATTATTTCAATACTATTTTTTATTAGAGAAATCCATATCTCAACGAACGCTCTTAAGTTACATATGTCAGATATGGATGTAAACTTAGATTAAGGAACTATAACTGCTGGACCAGTTAATATTCTTGCTTCTAGATCTTTATGAGCTTTAGCAACATCTTGAAGTGAATACTTCTTTGAAATTTCAACACTAAATTTCTTTGATAAGACTGCATGGAAAACTTTTTTTGCTGACTCTACAAGCTCCTCTCTTTTTATGGTATAATGAGCAATAGATGGCCTTGTAAAAAAAAGACCTTTTGCGTTAATATCTTTTTTAACGTCTATAGTATCAACGTAACCTGATGCATTCCCAAAAGCTACCATCATTCCTCTAATCTTTAATGTTTCAATTGATCCTTTGAAAGTTTTGATACCAACACCATCGTAAACAACATCAATACCGTTTTTACCAACAATTTTTTCAACCTCTTCAACAAAATTTTTTTCAGAATAATTAATTACATGATGGCAACCATTTTTTTTTGCAATCTCCTCTTTGTCTTTTGAGCCCACAGTTCCAATAACTTCAGCACCCAATGCATTAGCCCATGGACATAAAATCTGGCCAAGTCCACCTGCAGCAGCATGATATAATACTTTATCACTCTTTTTTAATGGATATGCTCTGTGTAATAAGTATTCTGCAGTAATTCCTTTTAATGTAATGCAAGATGCTACTTCGTCAGAGACTCCATCTGGAACAGATACTAATTTTTCCTCTGGCATTATTTGCTTTTCTGAATAAGCACCGATAGGCATTGATGCATGAGTAACTCTATCACCAACTTTAAATAATTTTACTTCAGATCCAACTTCTTCAATTACTCCACAAGCCTCAAGACCAATACCACTTGGTAAGGGAATAGGGTATAGACCTGTTCGATGATAAATATCTATAAAATTTAAACCAATTGATAGATTTTTAATCAACACCTCCCTTGGTCCAGGCTTCTCTAATTCTATATCTTTTATTACCAAAACTTCTGGACCACCGAATTTATCAATTTGAACTGATTTCATTGTCTACTTTACAAATGTACCATTATGATAATCTTGAACAGCTTGCAAGATTTCTGCTTTTGTGTTCATTACAAATGGTCCACCTCTAGCTATTTCTTCATTAATGGGTTTTCCTGAAATAACCAAGAATTTTGCGTTAGATTGTGCTTTGACTTCTAAATTCTCACCTTTAGATAGTAAGATCAAAGTACTATCTTTAACTTTTTCATGTTTTTTTTCTCCAATTTTGATTTCACCTTTTATGAGATAGATAAATGTATTGTGCGTAGAGGGAAGATTATATTTAAAATCTTTGTTTTTATCTAATTCAACATCAAAATAAACGGGTTCGACATTATGCCCTTTAACTGGACCTTCGGCTTTTTCAAATTTACCTGCAATAACTTTTACTTGCTTATCATCATCTTTGTGAACACTCATTTTATCTGAATCAATATAAATGTATTCTGGTTTACTCATTTTTAATTTTGCTGGCATATTTATCCACAATTGAAATCCATGAAGTTTTCCCTCTTTCATAGCAGGCATTTCAGAATGAATAATTCCACTTCCTGTTTTCATCCATTGAACATCACCAGCAGTCATTCTACCTTTTCCACCAGTACTGTCTTCATGCTCAAAGTCACCAGCTAGCATATAAGTAACCGTTTCAATTCCTCTATGTGGATGTGGAGGAAACCCAGCAATATAATCTTCACTATTTTCTGAACCAAATTCATCTAGCATTAAAAAAGGATCAAAATAATTTGGTTCAACACCAATACTTCTTTTTAATTTAACTCCAGCTCCATCTGATGCTGGAATAGGATCAATAATTTTATTTACCTCAATATTTTTCATTAAAATAAAATAGTATTTATATTTTGATTTGCAATATTACTTTTTGTTATGTGAGCCATCACAAAAAGGTTGATCATTTGTTTGTTTGCATGCACAAAAAAACACTCTTTTTGTTAATTCGGCTTTATAAACCAAGGGTTTAAATTCTGTTCCTTTGTGTGAACCATCACAAAAGGGCTGTTTAGAGCTTTTACCACAACTGCACCAGTAATAGTATTTTCCCTGTTCAACTTTTATAGCTAATGCGCCTTCTCCAGCTCTATGTCTTCTATTCATATTATCTACCCTTTTAATTTAAACTAAATCAACAAGCTCGCTTAAATTTTTAACTTGATCTTTGGGTTTGTAATCAAGATTGTCAAAGATATTATTGTTACGGTTTACCCAAATAGAATGATAACCATAATTCCCCCCTCCTGAAACATCCCACGTGTTTGCACTTAAGAAAGCTACTTCATTGCTTTTAATTTTGTATTTTTTGATAGGCAAGTCATAAACTTTCGAAACTGGTTTATAAATTCCAACTTCCTCTATTGAAAATAAATCATCGAATAGATAATCTAAATTATTACTCACAACTAAATCTTTTAAAAGAGATGGCGTTCCATTTGAAAGTAAAGCTAATTTAAAATTCTTTTCTTTTAATTTTTTAAGAGTTTCTGGAACCTCCTTAAAAGGTGAAAGAACTTTATATAAATTCAATAATTCATTTTTCATTGAAGACTCTATATTAAAGGTCTTCATTGATTTATCTAAACTATCCTCTGTAATTTGCCAAAAATCCTTGTGTCTTCCCATAAGGCTTCTCAGCCAGGTATATTCTAGTTGAGTTGTTCTCCAAAAATTTGCAAAACTTTCCCACTTAGCTCCAATCTTGTCTTTACATTTTTCAGCAGCTGAATTAACATCAAACAACGTACCATAAGCATCAAAAATTATTGCTTTAATATTTTTCATAAATTAACTTAACACAAATGAGTAATATTAGATTATTTTTTTCAGATACTTTATCAGCTAACATGATTGATAAACTCAATAAGGATCAATCACATTATTTAAGTAAAGTAATGAGAGTAAATGAAAGTGAGGTTTTTTCTTTATTTAACAAAGAGGGAGAGTGGCTAGCAAAAATTTTAGGAAAATCTAAAAATACTATAGAATTTAAAATAATAAAACAACTTAGACAAAAAGAGATTACTAAAGAATTATGGTTAGCGTTTTCACCTATCAAATCAAACTATCAGAACTTTATGCTGCAAAAAGCAACAGAGCTTGGAGTTACAAAATTTTTACCAATTATTTTTGATAGAACAGTGGTTAGAAAAATTAATAAAGATCGCTTCGAAAAAATTATAATTGAAGCTAGTGAACAATCAAACCGCATCAATGTGCCAACAATTGAAGGCACTCAAGATTTAAACGGCTTTTTAAAAAAAAATTCGATGGATCTAATTTTTACAGATTTAAATTCAAATATTAAAAAAATTGATAAATCAAAATTTACAGGTAAACCTGTTTGTATAATCATTGGTCCAGAGGGAGATTTTTCAGAGACCGAAAGAGAGAAGATTCTCTCTTTTAAGGGCGTTCAACCAATTAAAATTAATGAGAATATTTTAAGGTCAGAAACCGCTGTCATATCTGCAATTTCGATCATAAATTATGTGATTAATTGATAAATTGTCGCGAAAACTAAAGTGTAATTTTTATAAAAGAGCTTTATATAGCTATTAAAAATGAAAAAAATTTCAATTATATTTTTGACATTATTAGTCTCACATAAGGCTTTAGCTAATCAGCCCACTGATTGGCAATTAGGTTTTCAAAATGCTGCCTCACAGTCTATGCGCGAAATTGTTTCTTTTCATAATTATTTACTTTTGCCAATAATAATAGCCATAAGTGTATTTGTTTTATTTTTGATGTTATATGCATGCGTAAGATTTAGAGCTTCAGCAAACCCAAACCCATCTAAAAGAACTCACAATGTTGCAGTTGAGGTTTTATGGACATTAATTCCATGTTTAATTTTAATTGTGATGGCGGTACCATCATTTAAAATTTTGTATAAACAAGATGCAATTCCAAAAGCTGATCTAACAATTAAAGCGATTGGGTATCAATGGTATTGGGGATATGAATACCCTGATGAAAACATAATATTTGAGTCATATATGTTAGAAGATAAAGATTTAGGACCTGATCAACCTAGACTACTTGCAGTGGACAATGAAGTTGTTGTGCCGGTTAATAAAGTTGTAAAAGTTTTGATAACTGCTAACGACGTATTGCATGCTTGGGCTTTGCCATCCTTTGGTGTTAAAAGGGACGCTGTTCCAGGAAGAATTAATGAAACATGGTTTAAGGCAGAGAAAGTAGGAACTTATTATGGTCAATGCTCTGAACTTTGTGGGATTAAACATGCATTTATGCCTATTACTGTTAAAGTTGTAACTGACGAAGAATACGAGTTGTGGTTAACAGAGGCGAAAGAAAAATTTGCAAAAGAAGAAATTGAAAATAATAATATTAAAATAGTAAGTAAATAAATATGTATACGCAAACAGCACCGCACGACGATCATCACACACCAACTGGTTGGAAGCGTTGGGCTTATTCTACAAACCATAAAGATATAGGAACAATGTATTTAATTTTTGCAATTTTTGCAGGTGTTGTTGGTACAGCATTTTCAGTTTTAATGAGAATGGAGCTAATGCATCCAGGTGATGGAATTTTGGGTGGAAATTATCATTTGTATAATGTGTTAGTGACAGGTCATGGATTAATAATGATTTTCTTCATGGTAATGCCAGCTATGATTGGCGGTTTTGGAAATTGGTTTGTTCCGATTATGATTGGAGCGCCAGATATGGCCTTTCCTCGAATGAATAATATTTCTTTCTGGTTATTACCTGTATCACTAACTTTATTAATTTTATCTGTTTTTGCTGACGGTCCACCAGGACAAACTGGAGTTGGTGGTGGATGGACAATCTATCCTCCTTTGTCCTCTAAAGCAGGTCAACCAGGACCAGCAATGGATTTAGCGATATTAAGTTTACACTTAGCAGGTGCGTCCTCAATTTTAGGAGCTGTTAACTTTATCACAACAATCTTAAACATGAGAACTCCTGGAATGACTTTGCATAAAATGCCATTATTTGCTTGGTCGATTTTAGTGACAGCTTTTTTGTTATTGCTATCTTTACCAGTTCTTGCAGGAGCGATTACAATGTTATTAACTGACAGGAATTTTGGGACCGCATTCTTTGATGCTCAAACTGGGGGAGATCCAGTTTTATTTCAACACTTATTTTGGTTTTTTGGTCACCCAGAAGTTTACATTTTAATTCTTCCAGGTTTTGGAATGATCAGTCATGTTGTTTCAACATTTTCTAAAAAACCAGTTTTTGGTTATTTAGGTATGGCTTATGCAATGGTTGCAATCGGGATAGTCGGTTTTGTAGTTTGGGCTCACCACATGTATACTGTTGGATTAAGCACAGATACAAAAGCTTATTTTTTAGCAGCAACTATGATTATTGCAGTCCCGACTGGTATAAAAATTTTTTCTTGGATAGCAACTATGTGGGGTGGATCGATTTCATTTAAAACTCCAATGATGTGGGCATTAGGTTTTATCTTTATGTTTACAGTTGGGGGAGTGACTGGAGTAGTTTTAGCAAATGCAGGAGTGGATACTGCAATGCACGACACTTATTATGTTGTAGCTCACTTTCATTATGTTCTTTCTTTAGGAGCTGTTTTTGCAATATTTGCTGGTTTTTATTATTGGTTTTCAAAAATGTCTGGTTACGAATATTCAGAGTGGCTAGGCCAACTACATTTTTGGTTAACTTTTATTGGTGTAAATCTAATTTTCTTTCCACAGCATTTTTTAGGATTAGCAGGTATGCCTAGAAGATATGCTGATTATCCAGATGCATTTGCAGGTTGGAATTATATTTCTTCAATAGGATCCTATATAGCAGTTGCTGGGTTAGCTGTATTTTTTATTAATTTGATTTATGCTTTTGCAAAAAAGAAGGCTGCTGATCAAAATCCTTGGGGTGAGGGAGCAACAACTTTAGAGTGGACAGTTCCATCTCCACCAAATTTCCATACTTTTGAAGAATTACCAAAGTTTGTAGATGATCAGGAGACAGGGAAATCTCATAGCTAGGATTAAAAGCTCTAAAATTGATGAGTAGTTCAAAATTAAAAAAAGATAATCTGTCTCAGGAAGACCTTCTAAATTTTTCTGAATTATTTAAACTAATGAAACCAAGAGTAATGTCGCTTGTGATATTTACTTGTGCGGTTGGATTATTAACAGCCCCAACTATGGTTTCAACTCAAGATGCAATAATTGGAATATTACTAGTTTCAATGGGTGCGGGAGCAGCAGGGGCGTTAAATATGTGGTATGAGTCTGATCTTGATGCTTTGATGAGTAGAACATGCTTGAGACCAATACCAACTGGTAAAGTGAATAAAAATCAGGCTCTTATATTTGGAATAACTTTATCAGTTATTTCAGTGGTTGCACTAGATTATTTTACTAATAGAGTATCTGCAGGAATATTATTTTTTACAATTGTATTTTATGTTCTTATTTATACAATTTGGTTGAAAAAAAGAACCTCTCAGAATATTGTTATTGGTGGGGCGGCAGGAGCACTTCCTCCTGTTATAGGTTGGACTATTGCAACAGGATCCTTGTCTCTTGAACCTCTCGTATTTTTTCTGATTATTTTTTTTTGGACGCCATCACATTTTTGGGCATTGAGTTTATATAAATCAGAAGATTATAAAAAAGCTAATATACCTATGCTTCCCCTAACAAATGGGGTAGAGAGCACCAAAATTAATATTTTTGTTTACTCTTTAATAATGCTTCCAGTGATAATTTTTCCATATATAATTGACTTTGTTGGATTTGTTTTTTTAATTCCATCATTGTTATTAACTATTTATTATAATTATTTATGTTTTGATCTTTATAAATTTAAAAAAAATAAATTTAGTGCAAAAAAAGCTAAATCAATATTCGGCTACTCTATCTTATATTTGTTTTTGGTTTTTGTACTTTTTCTGGTAGATAAGATATTATGATTATACCAAATAAAAAAACTAAGAAAAAAAATATCAAGACAGCATTGGCGATTATCGCTTTTATGATTTTTTTGTTTTTATTTACATTATATAATACTGGAGTTTTTGATAGAGCAATATGATTCAAAAAAAAAATCTTACACCATTAGTTCTTATAGGGATATTTGTATTTATGTTAGGTTTATCCTACGCCGCAGTCCCTTTATATGATTTATTTTGTAGAGTAACAGGTTTTGGAGGCACTACTCAAATTTCAAATAGTGCTCCTAAAATAGTTCTTAACAAAGTTGTGAGTGTTAGATTTGATACCAACGTGAATAATTTACCTTGGGATTTTAAAGCAAAATCTAATGTTATAGATGTAAAAGTTGGTCAGGTTAATAAAATTGAGTTTGAGGTTGAAAATTATAGCAGCGAACCAACTGCCGGCGTAGCAAGTTTTAACGTATCACCAGCAAGTTTTGGGAAATATTATAGTAAACTTGGCTGTTTTTGTTTTGAAAAACAAGACTTAAAAGCAGGAGAAAAAGCCACCTATGTAATGACTTTTTATCTAGACCCTGAAATGATTAATGATCCAAGTGTCAAAAACTTAGAAGATGTAACCATGTCGTATACTTTTTTCTCGACAGATTATTATAAACAATCATAATTTAAAAAAATGTCAGCTGAAAAAAAACATGATTATCACTTAGTAGATCCAAGTCCTTGGCCTATTTACGTTTCGTTTTCTTGCTTAGTATTAGCAATAGGTGCTGTGTATTATATGCATTCAGATGTTTCATGGGGAATGTATCTTGGATTAGCTCTTCTAATTTATGGTGCGTATATGTGGTTCAGAGATGTAGTTATTGAAGCAGAACATCAAGGTCATCATACCCCTGTTGTTCAAATTCATCACCGTTATGGAATGACTTTATTTATCGCATCTGAGGTAATGTTTTTTGTTGCTTGGTTTTGGGCTTACTTTGACGTTAGTCTTTTCCCAAATGATTTTGTAGGAAACGTATGGCCACCTAAAGATATTGTGACATTTGATCCTTGGGATATACCTTTAATTAACACATTGGTTTTATTGTTATCAGGCACAACTGTTACTTGGTCTCACCATTCACTATTAGAAGGTGATAGAAAAGGTTTTATACAAGGATTGGTGTTAACAGTAATTCTAGGAGCATTTTTTACGGCACTTCAAGCATATGAATATCATCATGCTACATTTGCTTTTTCAGATCATATTTATGGTTCTGTTTTTTACATGGCTACAGGATTTCATGGTTTCCATGTTATTGTTGGAACAATCTTTTTAGCAGTATGCTTATGGAGAGGAAAATTAGGCCATTTTACTAAAGACCACCATTTTGGTTTTGAGGCAGCAGCATGGTATTGGCATTTTGTTGATGTTGTTTGGTTATTTTTGTTTGCTGCAATATATATTTGGGGAAGTTAATTTGGTCCTTGAAACATAAGTTTTTATTTTCCGTCCTTATAATTTTCTTCATTCTTGTTTTTGTTGGACTAGGTACATGGCAAATTATCCGTTTAAATTGGAAAAATAATTTGATTTTAGAGATTGAAAATTCATTAAAAAAACCTCCTGTGGAATTAGCTAAATCAAACAAAGAAAACTTTCTTAAAATTAAAACCTCAGGATCTATAGATTTTGATAAACAAATTTATTTATACAATTTAAATGAGACTGGTACTCCTGGGTTTGAAGTAATAAATCCAATTACCATTGGGGATGATAATTATTTAATAAATAGAGGTTGGATACCATTTGAAAAGAAGGGCACTCAAGAAATTAATGTATTTGATCAAAAAAATATTATTGGAACACTAAAATTACAAGGTAAAAAAAATATCTTTAAGCCAGATAATGATTTAGATGAAAATTACTGGTTTAGTTTAAATAGAGAGGATATCTTAAAATTTACAGGAAAAAATTTTTCAAAATATATTATTTATTTAGATGGAAATTATCAGCTTCCTAGGCCAAAAAAAATTACTGCAAATATTTCTAATAATCATCAAAAATACGCTATTACTTGGTTTTCATTAGCGCTTTCAATTCTTTTACTATATTTGTATTTTAGAAAAAAGAATTATTAAATGAATTACATTAGTACAAGAAA
Organism: uncultured Pelagibacteraceae bacterium; assembly: GCA_902527485.1. Taxonomy (GTDB): domain Bacteria; phylum Pseudomonadota; class Alphaproteobacteria; order Pelagibacterales; family Pelagibacteraceae; genus Pelagibacter. Next base: position 9,564 of record CABZPB010000008.1, on the reverse strand, counting down.
TAATCAAAAAAACTTTTCTTTTAAAGATGTTTTTCTCAAAGGATTGGCAGACGATGGAGGACTTTTTGTTCCTAAATCAATTAAACAATTCCAAAAGGAAGAATTAGATAATCTAAAAAATCTTAGTTATAATGATTTAGCTACTGAAATAATTTATCCGTTTATAGGAGATTTCATGTCTAAAGATGATCTAATCTCCACGATTTCAAAATCATATTCAAATTTTAGATCCGACGATGTTGTTAAAATTTCAGGTCTAGGAGATTTAAAAGTATTAGAACTATTCCATGGACCCACGCTTGCTTTTAAAGATATCGCAATGCAACTGATTGGTAATTTTTATCAATACCATTTGGACCGTGATCAAAAAAAAATTAATATAATAGTGGCAACCTCAGGTGATACAGGTGCTGCTGCCATAGACGCTTTAAAGGGAAAAAATAATCTAAATGTTTTTGTATTACACCCCAACAATAAAATTTCGCCAGTACAAAGAAGACTAATGACAATACATGAAGAGAGTAATGTATTTAACATTGCGGTGGAGGGTAATTTTGACGATTGCCAAAATTTAGTAAAAGCAATGTTTAATGACGAAAAATTTTCTAAGGCAATTAATATGTCAGGCGTAAATTCAATTAATTGGGCAAGAATTATTGCTCAATCGGTGTATTATTTTTACGCTTACTTTAAAATTGGAAACGGCCAACCACTATCTTTTTCTGTTCCAACAGGAAACTTTGGTGATATTTACGCTGGCTATTTAGCCAAAAAACTAGGTCTTCCTATTGATAAACTAATCGTAGCTACAAATAAAAATGACATACTGCACAGAGCTATATCTGCTGGTGATTATAGTCAAAAGAAAGTAGAGGAGACAAATACTCCAAGTATGGATATACAAATAGCAAGTAATTTTGAAAGGCTTTTATATGACGTCAAAGATTGTAACTCAGAAGTTACAAAAGATGTAATGGGTGAAATAAAAAATAACACTTATAAAATTGATAAAAACGACTTAGATAAAATCAAAAAGAATTTTATATCTGAAATGCTTAATGAAAACGAAACTGTTGAAATGATTAAAACTATTAATGACGAATATCAGATGGTAGTGGATCCGCACACTGCAGTAGGGATTGGTGCGGTGAGAAAATTAGGATTGGAAAAAAATTGTGTTGTATTATCAACTGCACACCCATGTAAATTTCCAAAAGCAATAGAAGATGCAATTTCAAAAACTGAAAATTTACCAGATAGTCTAAAATACGTTAATGACAGAAAAGAAAAATTTGAACTTCTATCAAATGATATTGAAAAAGTTAAAAAATATGTAATGAGCTCGATATGAAACTTAAAATAAAAGATCAACTACCAGATACAGAGATTTTTCAACTTGTTGATGGAGAACCTCAAAAAAGTAAATTAAGAGAAACTATTGGTAATAATAAAGTCGTTTTGTTTGGTTTACCTGGGGCATTTACATCAACTTGCTCCAAACTTCACTTACCAGGTTTTGTAACAAATGCAGATAAAATAAAAGCAAAAGGAATAGAACATATATTTTGTTTATCAGTAAACGATCCTTATGTGATGAATGGTTGGGGAGAGATTAATAACATTAAAGATAAAATAAAGATGTTATCTGATCCATATTTATCATTTACAAAAGCGATAGGTGCAGAAGTTGATCGTAATTCAAAAGGAATGGGAATAAGATCAAATCGTTACTTGATGGTTATTGAAAATTTCACAGTTGTTAATATTCATGTTGAAAAAGAAACTAAAGAATGTGGATTAACATCAGCAGAAAATTTAATAAATAATTTACTATAAGCAGTGCACTTTCCAAGCGTGCACCTTAAACAACTCGGTCTAGAGTTATTGGTAATTCTATATTATTTTTTTGAGATTTTTCAAAATTTAAGCTAGTGACGACAAAATGACGACAAGATATTATTAAATATAATTTAAGATTACGATTACTATTATGATAATGATTATTCCTAAACCATAAAAAAAAATTTTACCAAATAAGTCTAAAGCTTTACCACCAATATCCTCTGCATCGTCAGCTATTTGTAAATTTGATTTTTTTGTGTCTTCATTATTATCAATTGAGGCCGAGAACGAAAAAATAAGCCAGATAATAAGACACACTATGACTATGAAAGATAATATTTTTAAAATTCCATAACCTAAAATAATTGCTAATAAACCTAATAAATATTCCACTATTTAAATTTTTTTTTTTAATTTTTAATCGTGTTGTTTTTTTATAAATGGCGACGACAATACGCCGAAAAGATTATATTAACGTCATTTTAAAAAATATAAAACATCAAATAATTGGCGGAGAGAGTGGGATTCGAACCCACGAAAGAGTTTCCCCTAAACACGCTTTCCAAGCGTGCGCTTTAATTATTAGCGGCTGACCTTGCAAGAAGATCGACTTCGTTATTTAATCTATTTGTTGAATGTGCTTTTACCCAATTCCAATTTATTTCAAATTCACTATTTAGTCGGTCCAATTTTGTCCAAAGTTCTTTGTTACTCACATCTTTTTTGTTTGCAGTTTTCCATCCATTTTTTTTCCAATTATATATCCATTCAGTTATTCCAGATTTTACATATTTAGAGTCAGTAAAAATTTGAACTTTACTTCCTTTTGGAATTTTTTTTAGAGCTTCTATAGGCGCTAATAATTCCATCTGATTATTTGTAGTATTCTTTTTACTACCTCTAATTTCAATTTTTTTTCTATCATCTAATATTATTGCTGCCCAACCACCTTGACCCGGATTGCCAATGCATGAACCATCAGTGTATATTTTAATCATTAATTCAAATAATCTTTAAAAGTTCTTAAATTATTATGTATTACCAGTTTTTGATAATATTCTCTTGGATCTTTTATTTTAATTAAAGCTGTCTTAGGAGTGTTCGAATAGTCGTAGAGTCTAGTCATAAAATATCTAATTGCAGCACCCCGACACAAAATATTTAACGATTTTTTTTCTTTTATTGAGATTTTTCGAATTTTTTCATAACCTCTAATTAAATTTTTGACTTTCTTTTTGTTCATTACGAATTTAGATTTTTTTTTATCAAAACATAGTGCATTTACACAAATAGCGATTTCATACATAAAATAGTCATTAGCTGCAAAATAAAAATCAATTACTCCTGACAATCTGTTATTTTTAAAAAAGATATTATCGATAAATAAATCTCCATGAATTACACCGTTTGGTAAATTTTTTGGCCATTTTGTTTTTATATCTTTAAAATTATTTTTTAAAAATTTCTCTACATTAGTAAATTTTTTTGACTTGAATCTAACACTTTTAAGTAAAGGATTAAGATTTTTGACACCCATAGAGTTTTTTCTCCTTAGATTAATTTTTTTCGTAGATTGATGCATTTCAGCAATCATTTTACCAATATCATAACAGTTTTTAAAATTAAGTATTTTTTTATCTTTTCCATTGAGAAAGGAAACTATGCATGCAGCTTTATTTTTTAAATTAATTAAATATCCACCATCTTTTTTCTTTTGTGGCTTTGGACAATTTATTTTTGATTTATTTAATTTATCCATCAAATTCATAAAAAAAGGCAATTCTTTTTTGGAGACCCTCTTTTCGAAAATTGTCAGTATAAATTTTTTACTCTTTGATTTTAGTAAATAGTTTGTATTTTCAATTCCTTGTTTTATACCTTTAAATTCTAAAATTTTTTCTATGTCAAATTTTCTATTAATATAAGAAATATCTTTTTTACTTATTTTCGTATAAACAGCCATTTTAGTTTAATTTTTTTGGTGCTTTAAAAACAACGTTTTCCTTAATTATTTCTACTTCATCTATACTGACTGTAAATTTATTTTTTAGCTCACTTATAAAATTATTAACCAAAATTTCTGGTGCGGAAGCCCCTGAGGAAATACCAATTGTATTTGAGTCTTTAATTAAATCGAATGGTATTTCACTTTGTGAATGAATTAATAGCGAATTAGAGCAGCCAGATTTTTTTGCAACCTCTACCAATCTAACTGAATTAGACGAATTTCTACTACCAATTACAAAAAATAAATCACATTTTTTTGCAATATTTTTGACAGCCATTTGTCTATTTGTTGTAGCGTAACAAATATCTTCTTTCATTGGTTCTTTTATATTAGGAAATCTATCTCTTAAGATTTGAATTATGTCTTTTGTATCATCTACTGATAGAGTTGTTTGAGTAACATATGATATTTTTTTGTTATTTTGAGGTTTATATTCTTTGGCCTCATCCTCGTTTTGAACAAGATCAATTGATCCCTTAGGTAATTGACCCATAGTACCAATTACTTCAGGGTGATTTTGATGACCAATCAAAATTAAATGATACCCAGCTTTATGTAAATTTTCTGCTTCTCTATGTACTTTGGATACCAATGGACATGTAGCATCTATATAAGTCATGTTATAGTTTTTAGCATCTTCTGGTATTTTTTTTGGGACACCATGTGCTGAAAAAATAACTGGTCTTGTTCGATCTTCTATCTCCTCGAGTTCCTCTACAAAAATGGCTCCCTTATTTTTTAAATCGTCGACTACATATTTATTATGCACAATTTCATGGCGAACATAAACTGGAGCACCAAATTTTTTAATTGATTTTTCAACAATTTCTATAGCTCTCTCAACACCTGCACAAAAACCTCTTGGTGCAGAAAGTAATATTTTTAAATGTTTATTTTTCATTTTTTTCAATCAAATACTCAAGCAATATATGTGGAAAGGTCAAAGACGCCAAACCTATAAATATAATTTTAAGAATCGAACTCTCAAAATTGTAAGTATTATTTAATAAATAAAGGCAAATTAAACAAAAAATAGCTGTAATAATTGTAAGAGGCAAAGCCTTTTTTACAAAGATTTTAAATCCATTACCAGGATCATTCCTGTCTAATTCAGACATTAATGAGATGCTGTGTCTTATAGAATGCAAAAAGCAGAAATAAATTGTAAAAGCAACTAATGGAGAAAGATAATAATTTATTATTAGAATTGAAAAATAATCTAAAAATATTGTGAATTTCTTTAACTCAAAATTTTTTGTAAATAGTAGAATGTTTGCTAAAGTTGATAGAATAATAAAATACAACAACACTCTTTTAGAATCTATCAAATCTAAAAAATTATAGAAATTTTCATTTTCGATCAAAAGTATTTTGAATATTGATATTGTTTCATCGAAATGAAAATACATTGGTGCAAAAATTATTAAAGAACCTTTTAACAAAAATAAAAATTGGTTGTAATAAGAGTTTTCAATTATTAAAAATTGGGTGTCTTCTTTTCCAAAATGATATGAGGCAACAATTAAAAAAACAATTAAAGAAGCATATGGTATGAATATCCACAAAATTATAACTATTATAGCTATTGAAATATATGCTAAGTAAAAAATATAAAATTTTTTAACTTTAAAAATTTGAAAAAGTTTTCTTCCTTTTACATTATCAAGTGACCCATGGGATATACCGATACTTAAAATTAATAACAAACAAATAAATGGTGAAATCGTCAAAGTGTTAAACTTAAAAGCTATCAATGAAAAAATATTACAAAGTAAAAAAAAAATGAAAGAGTGATTGAAATTTATTTTTTTTGACCTGTTATTCATTTTTAGATTCCACTAATAAAATAATGCTTTAATAAAAGTCAATTTAGGCATTCTTAAAATAATAGATAAATCTTCAAAAAAATTGCTTTTATTAGACAAAAATTTTATAATAGTCTTTGGTGAAGCGTTAAACATTTTAAAGAATATATCGGACATTTTTTCTGGATGTTTTTCAAGAACTCTTAAAAATATCTCATCTAAAAATTGATATTTGGTATTTATTTTATATTTTTTAACATTTGAAATATTTTCAATATTTTCTCTTATATATTTACTATGTTCTTGAATATTAAGAAAAGTATAACCTGTACTTAATCTAGTCATACCACCAGCAGTTCCAATATTCATTTTATTTTTTTCATTCTTATCGATTGGATAAAATAAAGGTATCGCGCCTTCCTCTTTATAAATTATTTTATAATTTTTCAAATTTAGATGATTTTCAATGTAATCTTTTATTTGTTTATCATAATCTTTTTGAGAATTGTCATTAATTTTAGATAACCAAGTGGTTTCAACTAAAGCAGTATTTTTTGAGTAAGGTAAGGTATAAAAAAAATGAACACTTTCTCTTTGATCGCAATCAAAATCCATAAGGTTAAAAATTTTATCATCAAAAAAATTATTTTCAGTTTCAATTTCTACTCCACAAAAATGTTGCCAAAGATTTCGATAATCTTCTTTAATAAATGGCACGCTATTAAATATAAAAGAATTTTTTAAATTGATTTCACTGATATTTTTGAAGTAGGAAATATTTTTATTTTCATTTAGTCTGCTATTAATTTTTTCATAGAATAAACCACTATCAATACTTTGATACGGAGAATTTTTACACTGCAAATAGTTTGTTTTTTTAGGAATATTAATTGAAAAATTTTCCCAATTTTTTTTTACACAATCATCAAAGTTGTGAGATGTTACTTTCCAAAAAGACCAAGTTTTGTCTCTTTTGTATTCATCTCTTGGCTCTATTATTGCCAAAGTTTTATCTTTAAGCTTTTCATGAATTTCTAACTCATATGCCAAAGATAAACCAGCACAGCCTCCACCAATAATTACATAGTCAAATTCTTTCATCTAAATTTATTTCCTCATTAATTAGAAAATGATTATGTTGAATCTGATCTTCTTTAATACTTGTTAGAGATAACCTTATAAGATCAAAAACTGCAAAAATAGTCTCGATACTTTTCTCGATATTTGATACATAAATTTTTCCAGAATTTTTATAATTTTCAAATGTTTTTTTATTAAGAATATTATAGCCTATTTTACGGTAGATCCTTCTAGCTACTAAAATTGAAAACCTAAAACTTATTGGAATGTCTTTAATTGAATAAAACGAATTCTTATAAAAGGTATCTGCTAGATCTACAGTTGATGTAATTTCTTCAAAATTTTTATCTATGTAAAATCTATTTATTTTTGAATCTTCAATCACATCTCGTGATATATTTGTAAGTTGCATTGCGATACCGAGATCAATAGCTGACTTAAGTGAGCTTTTTTTATTAACTTTTAAAATTTTTGCCATCATTAAACCAACCGTTCCCGCAACTCTGTAAGAATAAATTAAAAGGTCTTTTTTTGAATTTAATATCACCTTATCTTTTATATCCGAACTTATACCATCTAATAGATCTTCGATAATTTTTACTGAGATTTTAAATTCATCAATAAGGTCCCACATATTTTTAACAATTGGATTATTAAAATTCTTTTGAATGAAATCATTTTTAAATTGTTTAAATTTAATTTCTTTAACTTCTAATTTTTCTTCATCATCTGCAATATTGTCAGCAACTCTACAAAAATCATACAATGCAGAACATTTCTTATATGTTTTTTTAGGTAAAAAAAAACCTGCCCAATTAAAAGATTTTGCATAAACTGATAAGTAATTTTTATCAGACATCATAAAATTTTTTCTAATACTTTTGCTGATGAAAGCACTCCTGGTACACCTGCTCCAGGATGCGTTCCTGCACCAACAAAATAAAGTCCTTTATATATTTCAGACTTATTGTGGAATCTAAAATACGCAGATTGAGAAAATTTTGGTTGGATTGAAAAACCTGAACCGTATTTTGTATTTAAATCTCTTTCAAAGTAATCAGGGGTTAAATAAAAATCTTCTACAATATTATCTTTGAGATCTGGCATTAGATCATTTTGCATTTTATCAATTACTAAATTTTTCATTTTTTCTCCCTCAACAGACCAATCAATTTTTGATTGATTATTTGGCACCGGGACTAAAACATAAAAACAATCATTACCTTCAGGAGCCATAGTTTTATCAGTTGCAGATGGTCTGTGAAGATAATAACTAATATCGTCATTCAATTTTTTACTATTGAAAATGTCATCTAGATGTTCTTTATATTTATTTCCAAATTTAATAGTATGGTGCTCAACATTATCGTATTTTTTTTTTGTACCAAAGTAATAAACAAATAATCCCATTGAATATTCCATTCGGTTTTTTTTCCATTTAAAAAAAAATGAATTACTTGTATTCCCGTTTAACATTTTCTCGTAAACAGCAGGGGGATCAGCATTACAAATTACATTGTTAGACTCTATTATTGTTTGATCATCTAATTGGATGCCAGTAATTTTTTTTTTGTTTGAAATGATTTTGGTAACTTCGTGACCTTTGATTACTTTAACCTCGACTTCATCCATTAATTTTTCAAAACCTTTGATTATATTTCCCGTTCCACCCATAGAGTAATGAATACCCCACTTTTTTTCTAGGTATAAGATTAATCCATAAATTGAAGTTGTAGTAAAAGGATTTCCTCCAACTAATAATGGGTGCATACTAAGCATTCTCCTTAATTTTTCATTTTCTATATACGAGGAGACTAAAGAGTAAACAGATTTGTAACTTTTTAGTTTTAGTAATGCTGGCAATTGTTGCATCATTACAAATGGTTTATCAAAGGGCACATCAGCAAGCTCCGTGAAACCTTTATCAAAAATTTTTTTTGTAAAATTGACTAATTTTTCATAACCCTTAACATCTCTTTCATTTATCTCTTTTATTTGTTTTTTCATCTCTAGCTCGTCACCAGAGTAATTAAATTTTGATTTATCTTCAAAAATGAATTGATACCAAACTTTTAGTGGAGTAAGTTTTATGTAATCCTCTGGTTTTTTTTGAAATAATTCAAATAATTCATTTATCAAATATGGAGCAGTTATAACTGTTGGTCCACCATCGTAAATGAAGCCATTTTTTTGAAACACTCTAGCTCTTCCTCCAAGATCTGGTTGTTTCTCGATTAAGGTAACTTTATGACCTTTGGCTTTAAGACGTAAGGCTGCAGCTATACCACCAAATCCAGAACCTATGACAACGGAATTCATTTTTATAATTTATAGTCTTTTTTGTTAAATTGTAAGGGTATTATGAGTTGATTTTTTTTAACTCTTCTTTTGTTTCATCTAAATTTTTTTGAAACAAGTTATCAAGTTTAGACTTATCAACTGATGTTGTTATTATTTTTTTTACTGAGTCTACCGCAACTTTAATCGAAGCATCTTTTATTTCTTTTATTGCTGCATCTTTCATTTGATTAATCTTGTTTTCTGTTAAATTTTTTTTAATTTCTGCAGATTTATGAAATTTTTCATTTAACTCAATAATAAGATTATCACTATCTTTTTTCGCTTGTGCCAATATTTCATTTCTCACTGATTTTGCTGAATCGAGTTTCATTTGGGCATTATCCAATAAAGTTTTAGCCTCGGTTCTAAGTTTTTCGCTTTCGTCAATCTCATTTTTGATATCTGAAATTAATTTGTTTAGGATTTCATTAATTTTTTGTGGAACCTTCAGATATATTAAAACTCCGAAAAAAATGATAAATGATACAG
>CABZPB010000007.1 GCA_902527485.1 uncultured Pelagibacteraceae bacterium | reverse complement strand
AGTTAAATCCGGTTTAATTTTTGATCCTATAAAAAATGAAATGTTTTATGCAGAAAAAAATAACGGTGCTTTTTTTAATAATGAAAGAATTAGAGTCTCTAAAAAAAATGGATTATCAGAGTGTTTGTTCGCTACAGGAGGAAAAAAATATAACTCTATAAATGAAATTTCTACAAGGAAGTCTGGTTGCGCTGCCTTAGATTTGGCATATGTTGCTTCTGGAAGATATGATGGATATTGTCAAAACAACCTTAATCTTTGGGATATAGCAGCTGGATTAATTATTCTTCAAGAGGCGGGTGGTGTGATTAATGATATTGACCTTAATAATCATAAAAATTTAAATGTGATAGCATCAAGTCCTAATATTCATGATAAATTTATTAAAAAAATAAGTAACTTTTAATTGTTTTAAAAAAAACTTTTGCTATAAGTCTCAAAATGAAAAAAAAAATTCATCCAGATTATCACTTAATAAAAGTTGAGATGACTGATGGGACGCAATTTGAAACTAAATCAACTTGGGGAAAAGAAGGTGATTTACTAAAATTGGAGATTGATCCAAAGTCTCATTCTGCATGGACTGGTGGAAAACAGAAATTGATGGATAAGGGACGAATTAGTAAATTCAACAAAAAATTTCAAAACTTTAAGAGTGAAAAATAATTAATGTCTAATGCACCATTAATGCCAATGGCAACAGCTGTTTGGCTAGTAGAAAATACGACTTTGACATTCCAACAAATTGCTGAATTTTGTAAACTACATGTTGTCGAGGTTCAGGGAATAGCTGATGGAGAAGTAGCTAAAGGTATTAAAGGATATAATCCTATAATTGCTGGTCAGCTTACTAGAGACGAAATAAATTTATCAACTAAAGACGAGAGTAGACCCCTACAAATTCAAAATACTGATGTTGAAATATCCTTCTCTGAAAAAAAAAATAAAAAATACATCCCTCTATCTAAAAGACAAGATAAACCAGACTCGGCCTTATGGTTAATTAAACATCATTCTCATTTAAAAGACTCACAAATAGCAAAATTAATTGGTATGACAAAAAATTCTGTTACATCTATTAGAAATAAAAGTTATTGGAATTTTAACAATCTAAACTCTAAAGACCCAGTGGCTTTAGGGCTTTTCTCACAAAAAGATTTAATTGAGGCAGATGAAAAAGCTCAAAGACGATTAAAAAAAGAAAAAAAAGAGAAAGAAAAGGCCTTGAAAAGTTAATGACTTTTTCAAATAAAAATTATGGACATAAAATTTTAAAAGTGTTAACTAACTTCTTTTTTGGAGGTAGTTATTAAAATAGAAGTCAAAGATAATAATGTCGAACAAGCTTTGAGAGTTTTGAAGAGAAAACTCCAAAGAGACGGGTTTTTTAAAGTCATAAAATTAAAAAACACTTACGAAAAGCCTTCTGAAAAAAAAAAGAGAATTTTGCAAGAAAATATTAAAAGAGTAAAAAAACTCAATAAACTAAGAAATAGAATTTAAGTATATCGCGGGGTGGAGCAGTCTGGTAGCTCGTCAGGCTCATAACCTGAAGGTCGGCGGTTCAAATCCGTCCCCCGCAACCAAAAATTTAAATTAACTTTTTTTATAAATCTTTTATTATAAATTGTGGATAATATATCTTTGATTATACCTCTTTATAATGAGGAAAATAGAATTAAAAAAAATCTTCACCTTATTCAAAATTTTTTAAAAAAAAAAAATAGTGAAGTTATTTTTGTTAATGACGGTAGTAATGATAATTCTGATAAAATAATTAAAAAATTTAGATCTAAAAATAAAAATAAAAAATTAATAAAATACATATCTTATAAAAAAAATGTAGGAAAAGGTTATGCTATTAAAAAAGGAGTACTTAAGTCTAAAAAAAAGTGGATTTTAATTTGTGATTTAGATATGTCAGTTCAACCCAATCAAATAGATATTTGGTATAAGAAAAATTACATTTTAAAAGAAAATGAGGCCTATTTTGCATCCAGAAAACATTTATTATCCAATATCAAAACTTCTTTTATTAGAAAAATACTGGGTCTAATTTTCAACTTAATCATTTTTACTCTTTTCGGGATTAAAATTAGAGATACTCAATGTGGATTTAAATTATTTAACAAAAATTACGCAAAATATATATTTAATAAGATTAGTTCACATAGATTTTCATTCGATGTTGAATTAGTTTTATTACTAAAAAAAAATAATATTAAGATAATAGAATTGCCAGTGAATTGGGTACATAAAAGTGGGAGTAAACTAAATATTTTTTACGATATACCATTAATGATATATGACCTTTTAAAAATTAAATTTAAAAATTAAATGAAAAACCTGATATTGAAATTCAAGTTTTTTTATAGACTTTATCAAAAAGTAATAAGGAGGAAAAGGAGTGAATACGATTTCATAAGATATATCTTTAATCAGACTGGAAAAGTAAATGTGCTAGATCTTTGCTGTGGGGATAGTTATGTGTTAAATTTTATTAATAATAATATTGAAAATTATATCGGTGTTGACAATAATGAAAATTATCTTAAAGAATCTAAGTTAAAATACTCAAAATTCAAATTTATAAATTCAAACATTGAAAATATAAACAAAATTGAAGAATTAGGCCTAACCAACATTGATTTTATTTTTTTGAATGGCGCTATCCATCATTTGAACGACAATGTCGTTGAAAATTTATTGAATTTTTTAAATAAGAAATATCCTAATGCTAAGTATCTAACTATAGATCCAGTTATTTATAATAATAAATTTTTAAACAAAATTATGATCGATTTTGACAGAGGCGATTTCATTCGCGACATAAGTAAATACCAAAAATTGATGAAAAAATTTGATAGTTTAATAACCGATGATTTTTTTATAATGAGTTTTAAGTTAATATTTCATTACAAAAATATAGATTTAGAAAAAATTTATAAAAACTGGAAAAACTCTTATATCAATTAAATTCAATTTTCTCTACAAGTACACCTAAAAGTCTACCATCTATGCTAGTAAGTTTCGATAGAGGTGTTGATGGATTTAATACATTCAATGTAATTATATTATCACCACTTATAAGATAATCTTCAATATTTTTAAGATTAATTTTTTTGTTGTTTAAATTTAAAGAGATTACTTTGTAGTTTTTATTATTTATCAATATCCTTATTTTTAAATCTTTATTTTGGTGAGTAAAAACTTGCTTTAAAAAAATATTAATCGTCTCAATTTTTACATCTTGTAATTTAAAAATAAAGCTTGAAAAATATCCTTCAGACCAAACACCACTTACACCTATACTTCTTCCATAATTTGGATGTGACCAACCTAGCCCCAAAATTCCATTTTTAGAATTTTCTTTAATTGTGATTTTTTCATTGTTAACCAGCCTAGCTTCTATTGAGTTAAATTTTGCTAAATCGTTTTTTGACATCAGTTTTCTCTGCTCAGGTAAAAGTATCCAAAGTCCATCTCTATTAAAAAATCCATGATTGCTGTCTTTAAATAAAAATTTTATATGTCTCAGATGATCCTTGTTCTCAATCACAAAAGCTTTGTTTAAATCTATCTCTTTAAGTGTCAATTTTTTTACAAATTTTGATCTATATTCTGATGCAACTTCTCTATTGTATCTACCTAAGCGGAAATAATTTGTACTTTCAAAATCATTATCAATCAAAAAATTTGATATAATATCAAATGACTCTGTTCTATTAGAAATATTTGTAGTTGAAATATTTGTATAATTTTGTGACACAAATTTCCAAATTGGATCATTCAATTCATCATCTCTTACTTTTTTCTCTTTTAAAAGATTTATGTTTAATGAATTTGAAAAATCAAAAATTTGAATCAGTAAAAAAATAACTAAAAAAGAAGAGTGACCTTTTTGCTTTAGATTATAAAATTTATAAATACTAAAAATTATAATTATGTAATAAACAGGCCAAATTAATCTGCCAGAGGCACGTAAAATACTCAAAGGTGCGTAGAGAACATTCGGTAAATCTATACTTACAAGATTAAAAGAGCCAAAACTAATATTATTGCTTAATGCCAATAAAAATAAAAACAAACATAATGAAAAGTATTTATAATTTATTTTAATATTAATAAAATTTTTTATGCTTTTTACTAATAAATAAAAGATGAGAATTAGAATTCCAAAACCAAGATATGCAAATCCCTCTACCTCTCCACTAAAATTATAAATATCAGGTAAAATTACTGACCAATTATTTAAATTAGATGACGGCATTGGATCGATAAAACTTAAAAAATTTGTTTTGTAATAACCAAAACCAAAACCCAGTGCATCTGTTACCGGAATATGAAAATATCCCACAAAATACATTACAATTATCAAAAACAAAAATATTAAAAAATTTTCTTTAAAAAAATTGTTTGTAAATCTTAGTTTATTATTAAAAAAAGAGAAAAAAAGGTTCATAAATATTAATATTATAGTAAAATAAAAATGAACAAGAGATGAAAATATAATTAAAAAAATTTTTTTTATTAATATATTCTTTTGATTTTTATCTATATCTAAAAAAATTGCTGCAAGAATCAACCAATGCGCTCCTAAAGATAAATGAAAGTTTAACCTATAAATTAAAATTGGGGATATTATAAAGAAAACTCCAGCTAAAAGAGAATAAGAATTATTTTTTGTTAAATAATAAATTATTTTATAACCAAACCAAAACTGAAGAGAGAAACAAAGAATTATCCAGATAGAAAAAAAGTGAAAATTTTCAGGTAATATTGAATTTAATAACTTTGAGATAAAAGAAAAGATTGGAACCGCACCTGAAAACACAATCGAGTTTAAAAGTTCACCATAATTTGGATTTAATCCAATTGGGAATCTCCAATTATCATTCAAAAAAAATTTAAAAGCTAACAAATCACTTTTTAAGTCGTACGACGTAAACCAATCTGTATTTTCTAGGCCAATATTAGATAATCCAAGAAATAATGCGGTAAAAATAAACCCAATCAAAAAACTTAAAGAAAAAATTAATACCTCAGATTTATTTATCATTCTTATTGATAATTTTTAAAATACGCTTAATTTGCAACTATATTACATGTATAAAAAAGAAATATTTAGAGATCTAGATAAAAAATATAATTCTCATCTCTATACAGGTTTTTTAGGTGTCTTAATGAATTACTGTCATAAAAAACTTGAAAATTTTCAAAAAAGAGAGGCTTATGACAAAATTTTAGAGATAGGGGCTGGCAGTGCACCTCACATTAAATATCTATCACATGATTATAATGAGTATCATATTGTAGATACCTCTGATTATGCTGATGAAATTTATAAAAATGAAAAAAACTCAAAAATAAAATTTAAAAAATATGATGGACGTAAATTACCCTACGGCGATGATTATTTTGATAGGATAATAATTTCACACTGTTTAGAGCATATCTTAAGTCCTGAGGAGTTTATTTTTGAGATGATGAGTAAATTAAAAAAAGGTGGTGTTTTATCAATAGCATTACCAACAGATCCAGGATTTGCATGGCGATTGGGTAGAATGATGATAAGACTATTCTCAATAAGAAAAACTTATAATATTTCAGGTGAGGAGTATGAATATATTAACGCTACTGAACATATAAATTCTGTTTTCAACTTAAGATCAATTATACGATTTCATTTTAAGGACTCAATCAATGAAGATTTTCTTCCATTAAAAATTAAATCTCCTGATCTAAATTTATTTTACAATGTTCAAATTTACAAAACTTAAAGTTTAAATTTGGATTTTTTACTATCGATTAAAAAAGTTTTTACAGTATCAATTGTTAAAGACTCATAAGTTTTTCCAAATTTTTCAATTTTTTCAATTATTTTTGGGGGAATTGTAATTATATGACATCCTAATTGTTTTGCTTGTAAATAGTTGTATGGCTCTCTCACACTAGCCCATAAGATTTCCACATTCTTATATGTTTTAGAAATTGAAATACTTTTTTTAAATTCTGGTATAGGATCTTTTCCTGTGTCTGCTGCCCTACCAGCAAAAATTGAAATTATTACTTTAGATCTTTTATTTAAACACTTTAAAATTTTTTTAGTTTGATGTGCATTGTATACAGCTGTAATATTTAATTTTATATTTTTATTATTTAGGTCCTTAATAATTTTTCCCATAAAAGTACCTTTTGAATTTACTACAGGTATTTTTACATAAACATTTGTACCCCAAGATTTAATAATTAAAGCTTGTCTTCTTATTGAATTATAATTGTCACCAAACACTTCAAATGAAATAGGTTTATTACAAACTTTTAATATTTTTTTTGAATAGTTTTGATAATTTTTTGCACCTGATAATCTCATGAGACTCGGGTTAGTTGTAAAACCTTTTACAATTTTTTTTTTACTAAATTTCTTTATTTGATTTATATCTGCAATATCACAAAATATTTTTGTGCTCATTTAATATTAATTATAAATTTTTTGTTATATCTTCAGTCATTTTTTTTGCATCTGCAAATAACATTAGAGTGTTTTCTTTATAGAATAAATCATTATCGATACCTGCGTATCCAGGTGATAAACTTCTTTTAACAAATAAAACAGATTTACATTTCTCTACATCTAAAACAGGCATCCCATAAATAGGACTTTGGGGGTCAGTTTTAGCTACAGGATTTGTCACATCGTTTGCACCAATTACAAAAGCCACGTCTGCATTAGCAAAGTCATTATTAATTTCCTCTAATTCAAAAACCTCGTCGTATGGAACATTTGCTTCAGCTAATAAAACATTCATATGTCCAGGCATTCTTCCAGCAACAGGATGAATCGCGTATGAAACTTTTATGTCATTTTTTTTTAGTGTATCAACCATTTCTCTTAAAGCATGTTGAGCTTGGGCTACTGCCATTCCATACCCAGGAACAATTATCACCGATGATGCATTTTTCATTAGGAATGCAGCATCATCAGCATTACCACTTTTGACTGGTCTTTGTTCTTTATTTGAAGAACTCGAAGTGCTATCTGTTGCTCCAAATCCTCCCAAAATAACATTAAAAAATGAACGATTCATACCTTTACACATTATGTATGATAATATTGCTCCAGATGAACCTACAAGTGCTCCGGTGATTATCAATGCGGTATTCTCAAGAGTAAATCCAATTCCTGCAGCTGCCCATCCTGAATACGAATTTAACATTGAAATTACTACTGGCATATCTGCCCCACCAATTGGAATAATCAAAAGAAATCCAATTAAGAAAGAAACCGCTAATAGTATCCAAAATAAATTTGATGATTGTGAGGCACACAATAAATAAATTAAAATAATTATAGAAATTAAGATTAATGCATTCAATGGATGTTGACCCTTAAATACGATCGGTGAGCCAGACATAATCCCCTGAAGTTTTAAAAAAGCAATTATAGACCCAGAAAAAGTTATTGCACCGACTGCTGCTCCAATTGACATTTCAATCAAACTACCAAGTTTAATATTTCCTTTTGTTCCAAGATTAAATGCCTCTGGATTTAGAAAAGCAGAAATTGCAACAAAAACTGCTGCCAAACCTACTAGACTGTGAAAACCAGCAACAAGTTCTGGCATTGCAGTCATTGGTATTCTGTAAGCTATAAATGCTCCAATTGAACCTCCTAACAAAATAAAAATTAAAACAAAGATAAAACCTGTTGAAAAATTTCCAACCAATAAAAATGTTACTGTTATTGCAATAATCATTCCTAAAATTCCAAATAAATTACCTTGCCTAGAAGTTTCAGGTGAAGACAATCCTCTTAATGCTAATATAAAAAGAACACCAGAAATTAAATAAAAAATCGCTGATAAATTTAGTGATATCATTATTTATCCTTTTTTTTTTTTTTATACATCGCTAGCATTCTTTGAGTAACGAGAAACCCTCCAAAAATATTTATCGCAGCTAAAGCTATAGCTAGAAAACCAAAAACACTTGAAGTGTTAAAGACGCTATCTGAATTCCCTGATAATCCTGCAATTATAGCTCCAACAATAATCACTGAGGAAATTGCGTTTGTGACAGACATCAAAGGTGTGTGCAAAGAAGGGGTTACACTCCAAACAACATAATATCCAACAAATATTGATAGAATAAATATGCTTAATCTAAAAATTAAAGGATCTATTTCCATACTATTTAATTAATGTTTTTTCTATTATTTCATCTTCTAAATTTAAGTTTATTTTTTTATTCTTTTTATCTAATAAATTATCTACAAAATTAAACACATTTTTTGCATATAAACTAGATGCTGAAATTGGTAATCTATTTAGAATATTACTTTCTCCCATTATTTTAACCCCATTTTCTTCAATAGTTTTGTTCACTTCTGTGAAAGCACTATTTCCACCTTGAATTGCTGCTAAATCATAAATTACTGATCCAGGTTGCATATTATTAATCATATTATCTTTAATAATCAATGGAGCTTTTTTTCCAGGAATTAAAGCCGTACAAATTACTATGTCAATCTTTTTTAAAGTTTCAGATAATAGTTGTTCTTGTTTAAGTTTAAAATCCTCTGAAGCCTCTTTAGCATAACCACCTTCAGTTTCAAGATTTTCAGATCCCTCAACTGTCAAGAATTTTCCACCTAAGCTTTCAACTTGCTCTTTCGAAGCCATCCTAACATCTGTAGCAAAAACTATTGCACCCATTCTCTTGGCTGTTGCAATTGCTTGAAGACCAGCAACTCCAGCCCCAACTACTAAAACCTTAGCAGCTGGAATTGTACCTGCCGCAGTCATCATCATTGGTATAGCTTTTTCAAAGTTCGCAAAAGACTCGATTACAGCTTTATATCCGGCTAAATTTGCTTGGGATGATAATATATCCATAGATTGAGCTCTTGTAATTCTTGGAAGTAATTCCAAAGAGAAAAGGTTAATTTTTTTTTTTGCTAGAAATTCTAACTTATCTTTATTCTCGTAAGGATTTAAAACTCCAATTAATATTTGTTTTTCTCTCATTACAGAGCTTTTATCATCTGAGAGCATTCCTAGCTGAACGATAATATCTGATGAACCTATGATTTCTTTTTCATCTTTTAAAATTTTTACACCTAATTTTGAGTATTCATCGTCATTTATTCCAATATGTTGCCCATAATTTTCACTTAAAAAAATTTCAAATCCTAATGAAGTATATTTTTTTACTATATCAGGAGTTATAGATATTCTTTTTTCAGTTTCTTGATTTTCTAAAACAGATCCGATTTTCATACATGGACCTTACAATAAGAAAATTGCCATTAATACTAATACAACTATAACAGCGACAGTTCCCCACAGAACAAATTTAGTAAAATTATTCCAAGTATTTTTATGACTATCATTATCCATATGGACTATTTTTGTCGAGCTTTGAATTTTGGATTAGTTTTGTTAATTATATAAATTCTGCCCCTTCTTCTAACGAGTTTAGAATTTAAATCTCTTTTTTTTAAAGATTTTAGTGAGCTTTTAATTTTCATAATATATCATTAAAATGCCGGCAATGTCCTACTCTCCCATGTCTTAAGACAAAGTATCATCGGCGCAGAAAGGCTTGACTTCCGAGTTCGGTATGGAGTCGGGTATAACACTTTCGCAATAATTACCGGCAAGTGGTTTATACATAAAATAAGTTTAATGTAAACTATTTAAGTCTTTATTCTTTAAAATTAACAAGGTTTTTGATGTAATTTTTAAGGGTAATTTTACCAAATATTTTGTAAACTTTGTTTGATAAATTCATATCTGTTAATGCAGAGGCATATCTTTCGCCCTCTCTAGCAGATAAAAATTTTATTTTTGTATTAAACATTTTTGCTACCTCTAGAATTGTATAACTTTTTTTATTCGAAATACTATAGTGCCTACATCTATTTTTTTTCCAAGCATAAAAACAAGCATCAACTGTATCTTCAATATGTGTGAATCTTCGAGATTGATTTCCTGGTTTAACAACCGTTAATGGCTTATTATTTTTGTATTGATTTTCAAAAATACCAATAACAGTTGCCATATGTCCAACTGATATTTGTTTTGGTCCATAAACATTATAAAAATATAAAATTTCATATTTAAAATTAAACCAATTTTTCAGATTCTCTAACATTTCTAAATTTTTAGCTTTTGTAAAAGCATATGGTGACAAATTTTTATCGTTTCCCTTATTTCCTATACTTGCAGAAGTAGCTGAATAAACTAATTTAATTTTATTTGATAAGCAAAAATTAAAAACGGCGTGTGTGCCTATTGAGTTCGATTTAATACATTCATCCATCTTCAAAAAGCTTTGATATATTCTTGAAAACTCTCCAAAATGAAAAATTGTGTGTATTTTGGATTTATATTTATTAAGTGTCTTTGAAATGTTGGATGTTGAATCTTTAATATATTTTACTCTTATGTCATCTACATGATTTTTGGTAAAACCGGAGCTGTAGTTATCGATACTTATGATTTTAAATTTCGTATTTTTTAAAAGTTTAATTATCAAATTTGCACCAACAAAACCAGCTCCACCTGTTACTACAATAATTTTTTTATTCATTTGCTTAATTGGATCTTTTTAATTAAATCTCTATCTAAAACAATATAATATTTCTTTCCATCATTATTTCTTTTTTTTTCAGCTTTTAAAAATAAATGATTAAAGTAGTAATTATTTTTATCTATAGTGTAATGAGCATTGATTAATGGATTATAATTATATTTATCAGACTCTTTAAAAATTCTATCAATGTTTTTTAATGAAAAAACAATAAATGATATACAAATTAAAAAGATTATCTTTTTTCTAAGTTTTGATTTCAAACTAAGCCTGTTCTCAATATAAAAGCTTAAAGGTATAAAAATAGACAGGGCAATAAGTGTAAAACCTCCATATCTTAAAGCCGGATGATTTAAAAACCACTCAATTAACAAAATGATTAAAATTAAATAAAATAGAAGAAAATTTTTTTTTTAATGATTTTTCTTTCTTATATTTTATTAAAAACATTGAAGATATAATTACAATTGCAAATAAAGATAATAAAAAGTCTGAAATTTTGTTAAAAAAGTGATTTTGTATCCAATTTGGTACCCAATTAAATCCTGATAAGTAAATCTGTGCATCATCAACTCTATAAGTAGGGCTTGCGCCAGCCTTTGACCAGAGCTCATACCATTTTTTCATTTCGCTAACCTCTGTTTTGGGTATCGACCAAGAAATAAAATCTAAACATGTAAAACTTGCAGGATAAATTAAACAACCAGTATTTGAAAAAATTGTAAATATGAAAATTATTGCCCCAAATAAAAAATAATATCCTACACTTTCACTAAATAGTTCCTTATAAAAATAATTTTTGAATAAAATTTTCCTAAATTCATAAAATAATGCAAATATAAAGATCATATAGATAAGATAAAAACTTTTTAACGAAATTATAAGAAGAATTATAACTAGTATTTTCTGGTAGTAATGTTTGAAATTAACCTTAGTCAATTTTTTGTTAATTCCTTCAAGGTAATAAATAGCTAAAATGAATATAAGAATTAATGCTGATCTATCAGTGCCATGTTCAGCTATTCTATAAAAAATTGTATTTATAAACAATACTGAAAGAAGTGACAATATTAATAAAAAATCGTATTTTTTATTTTTTAATCGATTAAATATTTTCTCAATTAGAAATATATTTGTAAAAATCATATAAAATATTGCACCACTATGTATTAATGATCTTTCTATGATTGGAAGATAAAATAAGGAATTAAAGTAAAATATAGATGATGGTGTCCTAAATCCATGCTCTAAATTACCTACACCAAATATTTTTTTAAATTCGATTAAAGATATTGTGTATGGAAAATGGTAATATGAAAAATCGTCATGTGTTTTGGACATTAAAATTCCAACGAATAGTATCAGTGAAATTATTAAGATAAGTTTAATTTTTTTTCTAAATAATTTTTTTTTTAAGAGCAAAAAAAAAAGAAATAAGCCTATGATTAAAAAAACGGAGTTATGAACAAAATTATGAGGTACAGCAAAATTAGTTATATAAGAAAAAATAGTCATAAATAGAATTCCACTTAAACCCAATTCACCCGTTGAAAGTCTTATAGATAAAATTTTTGAGGACAAGTATCCAAAACCAATAGTGGAAAATAAAATAAATAAATAACCTAAATAAAGTATCGGTAAATTTATCATTTAAAAATATAATTAAATTTTATCAATTTTTAAAGAAGAGTTGTAAAAAAGGTTAAATTTTTTTTTTTTGTTAATTTTTCTAAAAAGTAAACTTATAAGAAAACAAGTAACTGGTATTTTTCGTGAGTTATCTAAAGTTATTTTATTTTTAAGCTTCATAATAAATAGTCACCATCTACTATTACTACAAATAAACTTTGTTGTAAAAATTAAAAATCAATATAAGAATAATCAGTAATTTCTAACAATGATATCAAAAAAATTAAATATTGGTGATTACTTAATTATATTTTTCTTTGCTACATTTCCTGTGGCAATAATTATTGGAAATTTTTTTATAAATTTTTATCTATTTTGCATTTTTTTATTATTTATATTTAATATTTTTAAAAATAAAAATTTTATATGGTTAAAAAATAAACATTTTAAGATACTTTTATTTTTTTACATTTATATTGTTTTAAATTCATTACTAAATTACTTTATCACTCCATCGTTCGGTTATGATGGACTAATACGCTCATTGTTTTTTTTGAAATTTTTAATTCTTTTTCCAGCTATACCTTTATTAATTGATAAAGAAGAGATGCTAGAAAGCATCTTCAAATTTTGGTTAATTATTATTTTTATCATCATAATTGATGTTTTTTTTGAGAAATATAATGGATCGAACCTACTTGGTTTCAAAAGTCAAGATGGGACAAGAATAGCTAGTTTTTTTTATGATGAAAATGTGATCGGGACTTTTCTTTTGAGTTTTGGATTTATAACCTCGGCGTTTTACTTAAGAAAAAAACTTACCAATAAATTTAAAATAATCATTAATTTAACATTAATCCTCATTTTATTTAGTATTCTCATAACTGGGGAAAGATCTGCTTTTTTAAAGTCAACCTTACTTTTTTTATTGATTTTTTATTTTGTAGAGGAAGAAAAATTATTTTTGAAAAAATTTTATTTACTTGCATTAACAGTTTTTTTCACAACATCATTATTTTTTATTTTTCCAAGTGTTCTTTTAAAACAAACAGAATTCTTTAATAGAATTCTAATTATAGAAAACCCAAAAACTATTTCTCAAAGATTTGAGAATATCAAATATTTTCAACATTATGACACCGCAATCGAAATTTTTAAAAATTATAAATTAAATGGTGTTGGAAACAAAAACTTTCGATTTGAATGTCATAATAAAAGGTATTTTAAAGAGGATTCGAAGTTAACAAATTTGAGATGTTCAACTCACCCGCACCAAATACATTTTGAGTTATTGTCAGAACAAGGTTTAATTGGATACTGTATTTTCATTTTTTTTATATTTAGTTATTTTAAAGAAAAATTTCTTAGCGATTTAAGGAAAAAAAATATATTTAAAATTACAACTAACTTTTATTTAATAATCTTTTTGATTCCACTTTTGCCCGGTGGGAGTTTATTTTCAACTTTTAATGGTTTTCTATTTTGGTTTTTTTTAGGATTTGCAAATTTAAAAAGAAAAAATTATTAATTTTTTTTTAATACAAAGTAAACAAAATTATATAAAAAAATATTCAAGATTATAATAGATACTAATATCTTTGTTTGAGAAATATTTATATAAGCTATAGAAAAAATAAATAGATTATAAGTATTAATTGCTATTCCAGTTATTGAACTAATAATCCACCTTTTAAGCTTCATTTTTTTTTTAAAGAAAATGAATATAAGTTGATGGAGGTGACTGTTATCTGGACTAGTTATTTCTAATTTTTTGATTTTTTTTCTAACCATTGAAAAAAGGCACTCATATGCTGGATACCATAATAAACATGCAATAAAATAAGGTGAAATAATTAAATCTAGATTTGACAATTCTATTAAGTAAAACCCTACAATTAAGGATATTACATATGATCCACCGTCTCCACAAAAAAACTTTTCAAAAAAATTAAAAGCAAACAAAACTAAAAGAACGGAAAAAATTATCTTGAGATTTTGAAGTTCAAAATAAAGATTATATTTATTAATCAGAACAATCATTACCAAAATAACAGATATGAAATATCCAATTAGTAAAGTGTTAACACCATCTATAAAATTTGACCCATTTATTAAAACTAACAAACAAAAAATAGCAAAAAAATACTTAAAAAGTGAATATGTGAGTAAATGATCAAATAAAGGTATTCTAATAGAAGATATGAAATTTTTACTTAAGAATATTAGTACTAATATTATAGCTATTTGTAAAAAAAACCTTTTATAGGGTGATTTCAAAATATTTAAGTCTGACAAAAGTCCAACTACTAAAATTAAAAAAATTATGTAGTTAAAAGTAGTATCAAATCTTAAAAACAAAAGCGTGCTTATGGTAAATATCAAACCCCCACTTATTGGTACAGATTTTTTACTTACAAATGATTTATGAGGGAAAAACTTTTTATCAATTAAAAAATTGTTATTAGATAATATATAATTAATTACTAAACATAAAAAAAATGAGATTAATAAAACACCAATCTCTAACATATTTTAAGCTTCAAATTTTTTTTTTGCCTCAATCAAATCACTTTCTATCATATCTTTTACAAGATTTTTAAAAGAATACTTCGGTTTGAATTTTAAAATTCTAAAAGCTTTTTTGGCATCACCTCTTAAATATTGAACCTCATTAGGCCTAAAATAATTTTTATCTATCTTAATTATTATTTCCTTTCTTAAGCCTTGTTTTAAATATCCAACTTCGTTTAAACCTTTTCCTTGCCAATAAATTTTTAAACCTAGATATTTCGATGCAACTTCTACAAATTGTCTTACAGAAAATGCTTGTCCTGTAGCAATAACAAAATCATCTGGTTTCTTTTGTTGTAAAATTCTCCATTGCATCTCGGTGTAATCCTTTGCATGTCCCCAATCTCTTTTTGCGTTAAGATTCCCTAAATATAATATTTCCTTACTTCCCAACTTTTTTCTTGCCAAGAATCTTGTTATTTTTCTTGTAACAAAGGTTTCTCCTCTTCTTGGACTTTCATGATTAAATAAAATTCCATTAGAAGCGAAAATGTCATACGACTCTCTATATACAGATGTTATCCAATAAGCATAAAGCTTTGCTACGCCATAAGGCGATTTAGGATGGAACTTTGAATTTTCATTAAAGATAGATTTCCCATAAGTCTCGCCATAAAGCTCTGACGTACTTGCTTGATAAAATTTTATATTTTTCATTTTTAGAAATCTAATTGCTTCTAATATCCTAAGAGTTCCAATTCCTGAGACCTCAGAAGTAAATTCAGGATTGTCAAATGAAACACCAACATGACTTTGGGCACCTAAATTATAAACCTCATTTGGCTTTACTTTATGAATTATATTATAAATGCTGTTACTGTCTGTAAGGTCACCATAATGAAGAAAAAAATTTGTCTTATTGTGAGGATCTACATATATATGATCAATTCTTTTTGTATTGAATGTTGAGGACTTTCTTATTACACCATGAACAATATAGTCTTTATTAAGAAGAAACTCAGCCAAGTATGAACCATCTTGTCCGGTAATTCCTGTTATTAACGCAACTTTTTTTTTCATATTTTTTTTATAAATAGCTTAATTATAGACATTAAGATTAAAAAACCATCTTTAAATTCATTTACTTTTTTTTTGCCACCTATTCTAGATCTTTCATATGATGGAAAACTAGTGCTTTCAAATTTATGAATTTTAGCTTTTACAGGTAATTCAATACAAAAAGTAAAATCAGTATTTTGGAGATTTAATTTTTTAAAAGCATCAGATTTTCCCATTACATATGTGAACAGTACATCTGAAATATTTAATGAAAATAATAATTTACATGATGCTGTAAAAAATTTATTACCTATATAAGTTAAGAAAGTATCATCATCACTTCCACCCTTTTCAATATATCTTGAATTAAAAACAAAATCATATTTTGTGTTCAATAATTCAACCATTTGTTTTAAATACCTTGGGTCGAATGAACCATCAGCATTAAAAATGCATAAATATTTAGTTTGTACTTTATTTATACCCTCAATTAAAGCGCTACCAAAACCTTCACCGTTTTGATCTAAAATTTCACAATCAAAATTTATTATAGCTTGCCTTGTTGCATGATCATATTTAGGTATTACAACAATTTTTTTTATCTTTAAGTCTTCTAATTCATCAAGAACAACTGGTAATGCATCTTTTTCAAATTTTGCAGGAATTACTAAAGTAAGATCTTTCATTATAAAATTAATTATAAATTTTTATTTTTTTTATTAATGCATAGATGGTCAATCTCAAAGTATAAAAAACATTAATAATAAAATTATTTTTGTTATGTAAACTATACATTAAATAAGCATCAATTATTCTTCTTAATATTGGTGATGATAAAGAATTATCTAATTTTCTCCATAGCGTTAATTTTGACTTTAGACCACGTATAACTTTAATTTTTTTGATAATACTTAACCATAAAAAATAATCTTCCTTGGTTCTAATTTTTATAAATTTATTTTTTTTTAATATTTCTTTTAAGCACATAACTGTAGATAATCCAATATCACAACTTTTTAAAAGATCTTTATATTCAATTTTATTACTAATATCAAAACTGGAAATCTTTATTCCATTTTTGTCAATTATTTCATAACTTGTATGAGAAAAAGACAATTTATTTTTTTTCATAAAACTTAGTTGTTTTTCGATTTTTTTAGGCACCCACAAATCGTCAGCATCACAAAAACAAATATATTCACCACTAGAATATTTAATGCCTTTATTTCTGGATTCACCAGCACCAAGGTTTTTCCTGTTTACAATAATTCTTTTTTTTACAATATTTTTTGTTACTTCTTTTACAAAATCTAATTCTAATTTTTTTGTATCATCATAAACAATAATTAATTCGTAATTTTTATAAGTTTGATTTTTAATTGAATTAATTGTTTGTTGAAAAAATTTTTTTTTTCTGCGATAAGGAACTATAATACTGATTAAGTTTTTTTTCATGAAATCAATAAATAATCTAATTCAAAAAAAATTATTTGTTTATGTTTTTTCTTTATTTTGTATTAGCACTCTAATTATAAGCTATATTTATAAAATTAATCTATCTAATTTATTTGGTTCTGTAGAACCCAATTCTTTTTTACTTCAATTCAATATTCAAGCAAAAAACGGTGGTGTTGTTAGTGATCTGGCAACACATTGGCAATATATTCAGGTTTTAAGAGAAAATATTTTAAATTTATTTTATTACGAGATGGGTGTTGATACTAAACTTCTTAACTACCCCTTACATAATTTAATTTTTTCTCAACTTTATTTTTTAGCAGATGATATTAAGAAATATTTATTTGTCTATTTTTCATTATCTTTAATAATACCATATCTTTTTTTCCTTAATTTGAGTGTTTCTTTAAAAAAAACTAATAAATATTTATTAATTTTAATTTCTGGATTAATATATATTTTACCAGCTTTTCAATATTCAGCAATTTGGGGAAATAATCATCTTACAGCCTTATTTTTCTTTCTAATAGGAACACTTTTTCATTTGAAAGCTAGAGACAATAATTTCAAAAAATTTGGGAATTCCCTCATATCGATATTTTTTTTATCACTAGCCGCATATACAAGACAATATTATGCTTTTTTTTTTATATATATTTTTTTTGAATTTTTTACAAAATTAAAATTTAGATCTCTTTTAAAAATCACCATATTTACGGTTTTTTTATCTATTCCTGGAGTATATTTCTTGATTAAAAATCCACTTATATTATTTGCATATCATGATCTAGATATAACCAATTTTAGATCATCGGTTTTAATTTCATCATCAATTTATTTTTTTTATATTTTTCCATTTGTTGTACAATATTTTTTTAATAATTTTCAAAATTACAAAAATACATTTATAAAATTATTTAATTTAAAAATATTTTTGGCTTCTCTGTTAATCTTGATAATTTGTTTATCCAATTTTTATTATCAGGGTAATATAGGTGGTGGATTATTTTATAAATTATTTACACTAATTATTGATCAAAAATATATTTTTTTTATTTTATCTTTTTTTGGTATTTATTTCATTTTCTTTTTCACGCAAAAAAATTTTTTCAGTTTTGTTTTGAGCGCTCTTTTACTATTTACTTTTAGTAGTGGTTTTTTTATTTTTCAGAAGTATTTTGAACCAATGTTTTTAATAATTTTTTTATTATTTTTTGATAGAAATAAAATTGAAAATTGTATAAAAAAAAATAATTTTATTATTATCTTTTATTATTTATCGTATTATTTATCATTTAATTATATATACTTATTTGGTTTATAACGAGTTAAAACTGAAAATCTTCCAATTGACCTACAAAAATAAAAAATAGATTTGTAAAAGTTGTCGTTTAAAAAGAAAATGATCATTAAAAAAATTGACAAAAAAAGTAGATAGCACCCTTTAGAAAAATTTAAATAAAAGCCAAGTTGAGGACCATAAATATTTCTATCTATATAATTCCCAGAATATCCATATCTTAAGTTTCTCTTTAAAAACCACTTTAAATTCTCACGTTCAGCCTGAATATTTTCGATAACGAAAGACTTTAAATTCCATTTAAAATTTGCATTTTTAAAATGTAATTTTTTAAAAAAAAGCTGGTCACTTCCACCTACATTTTTTAAATCTATATCAAATTTAAGATCTTTTTTATTTAAAATTTTCGATTTAAAGAAAACATTATTTGTAGCTACCCAATCTACTTTCTGGCCATGAGTACGTTTCGGTTCTATTATTTGAAATAACTTTGCATAAAATTTATCATTTGTCATATGGAACTGAGGTCCACCAACAACGTCGCAATTTTTTTTTTCAATAAATTTTACCATATTTTTTAGCCATTTAATTGGAATAATACAATCATCATCTAAAAATCCTGAATATTTTGAGACATTATTTTTTAAATACTTTAAAAATATGTTTCTCAATTGAGGGATTCCATTCTTATCAGTAAATAAAATTTCAAAATCGGGTTTTTTACTTTTGAAAATTTTTGATATTTTATTTACAAAAATATGATTTTTATTTTCAATTATAAATACTATTTTTAAAAGATAATTATTTGGTACTTCAAGTTTTGATAAAGAATTTAAAAATTTATTTACAAATTTAGAATTCTTTTTACTTAAACAAACTCCTATTAGTATTTTCATTAAATAATCTTTTTTATTCCTTTAATAAACCTAATTAAATAAATAAAATAAACTAATAAATAATTTTGACCATTTTTTAGTCTAATCTTATTGCACTCTCTCAAATAATCTATAAATCTAATTTTCGATGAAAGACCTCCTTGTCTAAACTTGCCAAAAATTTCTTTTTTTGTAGTACTCATACCTTTCAGCCTATGTTTTTTTATCATTCTTAAAAAAAGATCATAATCAGCCGAATATTTATAATTAAGGTCGTATAATCCAATTTTTTTTTGAGCCTTTTTTTTAATAAAAAAGCCAACAGAATGAGTTGAGTAAAAACCAAAACTAAAATTGATCTTCCATGGATTATATCCATGTAATAATTTGTGTTTATATACACTGCCAAATAAGAAATCTAAATCTTTATTTTTGTTGAAATATTGATTTACTATTTTTAATGTGTTTTTAAAATAAATATCATCTGAATTTAATATCCCAATGATATCTCCAGATGACTTTTTAATTCCAACATTCATCGCATGATATAAACCTTTATCATTTTTATTTTTTACAAATTTAATATTTTTTTTATGGGAATTTATAATTTTGATTGTTTTATCAGTTGAGTTTCCATCTACTATAATATGCTCAAAATTCTGATAATTTTGGGATTTTACACTTAAAATATTTTGAAGTAAAAACTTTTCAGAATTTTTAGTGACAGTTATAATTGATATTTTATATTTTTTCATACTCCTTTAAAATCAATTTAGAATATTTTCTTGAATTAATTATGGGATCAAATCTTTTTAAATATTTAATTGCCTTATAAGATTTTTTTTTCAAAATATTTTTATTTTTAGAGTAATTTAATAATTTACTTGCTAATACGTTATAGTTTCCGACAGGAAATAATTCTCCTAATTTGCCATTCATTAATATTTCATTTGGGCCTGTTGGACAATTACTCGATATGATTGGCACGCCATATTTTTGAGACTCGATTAATACATTTGGAAGTCCTTCGTATTTTGAAGACAACACAAAAATATCACTTTGTGATAAATATTGTTCTGCATGGTTTTTGAAACCAATTAGTTTTATATTTTTATATAAATTCAGCCTTTTAATTTTATCCGATAATATATCTTTAAAAGCACCACTTCCAATTATAACACATCTAAAATTTACATTTTTTTTCTTTAAAATTTCCAAACTTTTGACAAGTGTCATTTGATCTTTTTGATCAGTTAATCTTCCAATATTTAGTATTTTTAAACCTTTAAATTTTTTAAAAAAATTTAATTTTTTTCTTCTTTTTTCATAATTATATAAATTATGAATTAAATAAGATTTTAAATTAAAATCATTTAATTCTTTTTGAAATGATTTTGAATTAACAATAATGATATCAGATAACGAATAAAAAAATTTAAAGATAATTCTTTTTAAAAAGTTATTTATATATTTTTTTAAACTTGTATTGAGTCTTATCAAAACTTTAAATCTCAAAATTTTTGAAATTATTATTGAGCTAATATTTGATTGAAAAGATAAAATTATACCTTTTGAAGACCAAAAATTTTTGATCAACAAGTAAATACAAATCATATTCTTCAATGTTCTGTTTTTTTTATTCCAATAGTTTGAATTAGGACAAATATACTTGATATATCTAGAATTATTGTCTTTTTTATTTGCTGTAACAATATAAATCTTACCTATTTGATTAGGTAAATATTTAATTAATAAATATAAATTTTTTTCAACGCCTGCACCTTCAATCGAAGGAATATAAAAAATTATCTTTTTATTCACAGTCCAAACAAAATATTAAAAATTTTCTTATACTTCTTCCTATAATTATGTACAACAGTACAAATTTATTTTGTCCATTATCATTCATAATTTCAATTTCGTTTGACAAAGTTTTTAAAAAATTATGCTTTTTAGAAAAAACACTATTTCCCAAATCACGAAAATCCTGTCCACCAAATGAATTAGTACCTTTGTCTCTTTCGCTCAACCAAAAATCAATTTTTGTATTATATCTTTCTAAGATATCGATAGTTTTTTTTCCAGAGCCTCCATCAATTAAAATGAGTTCTACATTCTTATATATTTGATTTGAAACTGATTTTGTTAATTTATCTAAATTGGGTGATTTATAATTAGGCATTATAACTGAAATTAGTGAATAATTTTCTTTATCTCTCTTTTTAAAAGATTTTAAACGTAAACCAGCCAATTTAGCGTTTTTACTAAATTTTTTTTTCATTAATATAAATGCTAATAATTTGTTTTATACCAGCTAATCGTATTTCTAAGACCATCATTAAGATTAATTTTAGATTTCCATCCAATTTTTTTTAAAATAGAAATATCTAAGATTTTTCTTTTTGTGCCATCAGGAAATTTTTTGTTAAATTTCAATTTTTTATTTGAGGAAGTTAACTTATTAATAATTTTGGCAAACTTTTTTATTTGAAATTCTTGACCAGACCCAACGTTTATTAATGAGTTAATTTTAATGATTTTTGAAAGTTTTTTACTATTGTTAATCTTTAATTTTAATAAGTATCCTATTGCATTTGCTAAGTCATCTACATGCATTACTTCTCTACGAGGTAGACCTGATCCCCAAATTTCAACTACATTTTTTTTTCCTCTTTTTGCCTCAATAAACTTTTTAATTAATGCAGGTATAAAATGACTATTTTTTGAATGAAAATTATCAAATGGACCATACAAATTACATGGCATAAGAGTAAAAAAATCCGTATTATATTGTTGATTATAAAATTCACAAACTTTTAATCCTACAATTTTTGCTAAAGCATAAGCTTCGTTTGTTTTCTCAAGTTCGTTTGATAATAGGTATTGCTCTCTGATGGGTTGTTTAGAATTTCTTGGATAAATACAAGAGCTTCCTAAATTTACGAAATGTTTAATTTTATATTTATAAGCTAAATTAATTAAATTTAGCTGAATAAATATATTTTCATTTATAAATTCAACTGGATAACTAGCATTTGCTAATATTCCTCCAACTTTTCCTGCACAATTAATTATTATATTTGGTCTCCTTGACTTTATAAATTTTTCTAAATCTTTACTGTTTAATAAATTCAGTTTTTTTTTATCTACAAGAATTAATTTTTTTACACCCTCGTGTTTTAGATATCTTATTACAGCTCTACCAACCATGCCATTGTGTCCAGCAACATATATCTTGAAATTTTTTAAAAGTTTATTTTTCATTATTATTTAAAAATATTTTTAAATGTTATATATTTTTAATTTAAAAAATATATTTTTTTTTTAATACATAATTAATTAAATTTTTCTAAATATTTTCTCATATTTTTTTAAATGTGATTTTTCAGAAAATCTTGATATATTTTTTCTAGCAATCATTATTTTTTTTTCAAGTTTTCTAGGTTTATTGCAGAATAAATCAATTTTTTTTGACAAGTCTTTTGGATTATTTGTCTTAAAAAAATATCCACCTTTTCCATTTAAAAGTATCTCTCTAGATCCTCCTTTGCAGTCAGAGCAAATTGAGGGTAAGCAACTATTAATAGCCTCAACTACTGCGCTTGGAAAACCCTCAAAAAAAGAGGCATTTATGAATAAATTTGATTTTTTTAAATATTTTTTTGGATTTCTAAAACCAAGCAAAATTACTTTTTTTTTGAGTCCATACTTGTTAATAACATTATGCAAATTTTCTTTTTCTGGACCCTCACCTAATATATAATATTTAAATTTATTAGTTTTTATCAATGTCAATGCTTCTAAAACTGTTTCATAGCCTTTTTCTTTTACAAGCCTCCCAACTGATATAATTTTTAGGTTTTTAAAATTGTTCTTTTTTTTCGGAAAATAATATGAAAATGAGGGTGAATGTATTGCTTCAACTTTCGCTCTAGTAATTTTAATTAAATCTTTTTTACAACTTAATGAATTAGAAATTATTACGTCAGCATCTTTATAATATATTTTTACAAGAATAAAAATTAAAATATTTTTTAAATACTTTAAAAAAGTATCATACCATAATAATTCACAAATATCTGTTCTTTCGATACCTACAATTTTTAAATTTTTAATTTTTCTTAAAAAAATAATAGATGAAACGTTGGTATAATGGTGGGAAGACAGGAAAATATTTTTTTTAAATTTGTAACTTACGATATTTTTTACAATTTCAGATATCTGAAACATAGAAAAAAAAACAGTTTCTCCTCTCATTTCATAAATTTTACATCCAATCTTTTTTAATTTAGACTTATATGAGTTTTTACCGATGGAAATTATTGTTATATTATATTTTTTTTTATCCAAATTTTTGCATAATCTATAAGTGGATTTACCAGCTCCATTTAAAGAAAATTTAGGTAAAAAAAAGATCAAATTATACATTATTTAAAGGCAGTGATCCCTCCAACTAATTTTGTCATTTTTAATTTACCCTGCTTTAAAAATCTACTTTTCATCAAATTTTCAATTTTTTTTAAAATCATTTTTTGGCTCATACCCTTGAAAAAATTTGCGTAAACCCCTCTTTTTTTTTCTAAAGCAGATTTTGTATAATCATAGAAAGGAATATGGCTATCAAAAACTAACTCATTTTTAAATACATCAATTTTTGCTCTATCGAATTTTTCATAAACTTTTTGAAAAATTTCAGAGCTGAAACGAGAGCTTCCAATTAATTTTGGAATTTTTTTACTTGCTGCTTTTTCAACAATTTCATTAAATTCAAATTTATTATTAGGCATAGGTCCTACAAAAAAAAGTTGACCGTTTTTTTTTAGTACTCTCTTTATCTCTATAAGAGTATTATTTATATTGGAAGCATAATAAATAGCAAAACAAGAAATTACTAAATCAAAACTGTTACTTTTGAAAGGTAATTTTTTATCAAAATTTCCAACTTTAAATTTAATGTTTTTATTTTGAATTCTATAATTAGCATTTTTAACAAGTTTCTTATGTTCATCGACTCCAATAATTTTAAATTTTCTATTTTTATTTTTTTTTTTTAAGTATGAATAAATTGCCAGGATTTGCTTTCCATCACCACAGCCTAAATCAAGTATTGATTTTTTTGTTTTTAGGTTAAGATTATCAATCATCCATTGATCGATATTTTTAGATCCATACTTATCATGAATCTTTATTCTAGTTTCTAAACTATCTACTTGTTCTTTAAAATTAATACTCATTTGATAATTATAACTCTATTTTTTTTACTACGACAAAACACTCTGCATATTTTACTCCAATCATTTCTCCTCTGAATTTAGCTCTTGCAGTTATTGACTCCATAAAATTGCTATAATTATTTTTTTTTCTTTGAAAAACAGATTTATAACAATTTATTGATTTAATTTTAGTTTTCATAAATTCGGATATATCAATAAAAAGTTGGGGATTAAAAGCATTAGTGTTAATGCCGCCTGGAAGCATAGCTTCATACATATATAAAGAAATATTATTTTTTCTAGAAACTGAAAATATTATATTTGCTAATGTTTTATGATCTTGATGGGTATCATGTTCCCAACATGAGAAAATTACATCAGGTTGAATTTTTTTTATTTTTTCATCAAATATTTTTACATACTCTCTATTAAATTTAAAATCATAAGGGTCTAAATTAAGAGTTTGTAATTTTGCGCCCAGCAATTTTGAGGAATTTATTTGCTCTTTATACCTTTTATTTTCCATATATTTATCAACTCTGCCAGATAAATTTTCTTTAGGTAAAATTGCAGTAAGAATTGTTACATTATTTTTTTGTTTTACCAACTTTGCTATTGTGCCTCCCATACCGAGTTCTGCGTCATCAGCATGAGGAGATAAAACTAAAACATTAAGCTTTTTTTTCATTGATTTGTTAGAAATTATCTAAAGTTAATAATTATAATATTTTTTATACCATTGAATAGTATTTTTTAAACCTTTTTTTAATTCAGTAAATTTTTGCTGTCCACTTAAAGATAAAATTTTTTTATTTGAACCATGTGTCTTGACTACATCAGCCTTTTGAAGACCTCTTTTGAAAATTTTTGGTTTTTGTTTTGTTATTTCATTTATATCATTTATTACTGAAATTAATTTTACTGGCTTATTGGAGCAAATATTATAAATCTCATTTTCGATTTTATTTTTTTTTAAAAAAATAAGTTTTTTCATTATTTTACAAACATCATCTATATATGTAAAATCTCTTGTGTGATTTCCAAAATTGTTTAAATAAAATTTTTTAGAATAATCATATGAAGATGTTAAATACTTCATCATAAACATATCTGGCCTACCCCATTGTCCATAAACTGTAAAAAATCTTAATCCAATGAAAGACATATTATACTGTTTAGAAAATACGTCTGCCGCTTCTTCATTAATTTTTTTTGATAAAGCATATATATTTTTTGGTTTTACATTTTGACTTTCTTTTAAAGGAAATTTTTTAGAATCACCATAAATAGAGCTTGAAGAAGCATAAATAATTTTTTTAACCTTATATTTTTTTGCGATTTCAATTAAGGTGAAAAATCCTTGAATATTATTATTAACAAACTCATTTGGTTTTTCCAATGAATATCGAACACCTGCTTGAGCAGCTAAATTTATTACTAAATCTATTTTGTTATTTTTAAATATTTTTTCCAATTTTTTTTTATTCAGAATATTTACGTGAAAGAATGAAAATTTTTTATTTTTCGAAATTTCTTTAATACGGTCTTTTTTTAATTTTTTTGAGTAGTAACTATTTAAACTATCAATTCCTATTATTTTTGCATTAGATTTACGTAATATGTAATTAGAAAGATTAAATCCTATAAAACCTGCTGCACCTGTAATTAATATTTGCATAAAAATAATATTGATATATCAATATTAATCCATAAACGAAATAAATATTTCATGCTTAAAATATGTGTAATAGGTCTTGGTTATGTTGGTCTACCTATTTGCTTAAAATTAGCAAAAAATTTTAGAACCATTGGTTATGATATTAATTCAAAAAGAATAACGTCTTTAAAAAAAGGTGTTGACTTTAATGATGAATTTAAAAAAGAGGAAATAAAAAAAAGAAATTTAACTTTTTCATCTAAGTCCGAAGATGTAAAAAAATGTAATTTCTATATTATTTGTGTTCCTACGCCTATAACTCTCTCAAAAAAACCAGAACTAAAATATATTGATAAAACTTTTAAATTGCTTTCTTTAATTTTAAAAAAAGGTGACATTATTGTTTTAGAGTCTACTGTTTATCCTGGGGTAACAAAAATCTTTACAGATAAGTTAGAAAAAAAAACAAAATTACTGCATAATCACGATTTTAGCGTATGTTATAGTCCAGAAAGAATAAATCCTGGGGATAAAGAGAGAAATCTTAATAGTATCAATAAAATTGTTGCTTATGAGGGTGAAAATATTGAGGTCAAAAAATTATTAATTAATGTTTATAAAAAAATATCTAAAAATTTAATTTTTTCCAAAAATATTAAAGAAGCTGAAACAGCAAAGGGAATTGAAAATATACAGAGAGATCTTAATATTGCGTTATTCAATGAAATATTAATAATTTGTAATAAATTAAAATTAAATTTTAATGAGGTGGTCCGTCTAGCTTCAACAAAATGGAATTTTATAAATTTTTCCCCTGGTCTAGTGGGTGGCCATTGTCTTCCTGTTGATCCGTATTATTTGACATATATAGCAAAAAAACGAGGTTATAAGTCAAAAGTAACTCTGTCAGGGAGAGATGTAAATGATTACATGAAAAAGCATGTTATTAATTTTGCTAATTTTGTAATTAGATCAAGTAGAATAGAAAAAAATAAAATTAGGATTTGTGTAATCGGTCTCACTTATAAATATGGTGTAGCTGATACAAGAAATTCTCAAAAAATTGATATACTAAAATATTTCAAAAGAAAATTTAAAAATACAAAAGGTTTTGACCCATTTTTAAAGAAAACAGACAACTTAAAAAACCATGAATTAAAAAAATATAATTTTTTCATATTTCTTTCTAAAGGTCCAAAATTTAAAAAAATTGCAGATTTAGTTGATAAAAAAAAAGTAATTGACCCTTTTTTTTATTACTCTAATTAGATAAAATTTTAATTAAATTTTGAAAATGACTAAAAACTGAAAAATTTTTAGAAAATTTTTTAAGATTTAATCTTTTAATATTGATTTCTTTATTGCTTAATTTTTTAAATTCAAAATATTTGTTAACAAGAGACTCTTTTTTGTTATTTTTGAATAAAAAACCATTCTTAGATTGATCTAAAATTTCAGATGGTCCAGTGTTTGAGTCAGCTGCAATGACAAACTTATTGAGAAACCCTGACTCAATTAAACTGAACCCCGGATCTTCGTATAATGACGAAGAGACATAACATTCACAATTATAAAGATAATTGAATATATTTTTTTTGTATCCCTCTAAAAAAACATTTTCTGTTAAATTTAGATTCTCAATTAATTTCTCAATTTTACTTCTATCCTCACCCTCTCCAAGAATAATCAATTTTATATTTGGATATCTTTTTATTATTTCTCCAAAAGCATCAATCAATAAAAGGAAATTTTTTTGCCTTGTTAATCGACCGATACTAAGAATATATTCAATTTTGAGAAACTTATCATCTATCTTTTCTCTTTTTTTGGTATTTATAGAATTTACTTTTAATATTGGATCATAAAGAAGTCTTAATTTTTCTTTAGGAAAAATATTTAAATCATCAAGTTTTTGTAATGCTGACTTAGTTGGGCAAGTTATAATATGAATATTTCTAGAAAAAAGAGTCCAAAAAAATCTTCTAAATATATTCAGTTTTGGGGTACCTGAAATTCTTATTATTAACTTTGTATCAAATTTAAAAAAAAAAAATAAGACTAATGGTAAAGATATTATTAAATGCGCGATTAGAAAATCAGGTTTTTCTTTAAGTAGTAATTTTCTTAACGGATTTAAATTACATATAAAAATAATTAATTGTGATAATCGACTTTTAAAAAAACCTCCTTTAGGTAAGAATTTATAATATTTTTTTTTATATAATTTGATTATATTAATTCCCAGTATTTTATCAAATTTCTGTTCCCACTCGCCTGAAGAATCAATTAAAAAAGTTTTATATTCATTTTTTTTTCCATATCTTTTTAATGAATTAATAGAATTTATAACTGAGTCCACTGTTGCTATATTGGATAAAAAAGGTGACCAATAAAATAATTTCATTAAGTTTATTTTCTTGTTGCAAAAAAAATATATCCTATTGGGTAAATTTTTTTTGGATCAGTTTTTATTATTAATTTTATAAAATTATCTATAATTAATGATAAAAAAACCAATAATTGATAAAAAATCGGCAAATATTTCAAATAACTTCTCAATAGGGATATACATGCTAAGAATGGACCAGTGCCTAATTCAATAATTTGTATGTTTTCGAAATTGTTTGATTTCAATAATTCAATTAAATGATCTTTTGTAAATCTTGAATAGTCTTTTGGTGCGCCATGAATTCTAAAAATAAAAGGTGTTGAACCAATAATCTTTCCATTTTTTTTCAAAATTTTAAATAAATTTTTTATAGCTAAATTTGGATTTAAGACATGCTCCAAAACATTAAATATTACAGCAAAATCATATTTTATATCAATCGAGTTATCTTTTTGTAAATCAATGTTGAGAAATTCTTTATTTGAGGAATCAATATTCGAGTAAGTGACATTACAATTTTCTGAATTAGTATTACAAAAATTTTTGTAAATCTCATTAGAGGCTCCAAATTCTATTACATCTCCCTCAATTTTAAATTCTTTAAAAACTTCTTGTTGAAATATTCTTAAAATAGACTTGTTAGAAAAAACTAGATTAAAATAATTCATTATTAATCATCTTATAAATAATGGTGTCGAATTTTACGCTTGGTTTCCATTTTAATACTTTTTGTGTTTCTATAATGTTCGCTTTGTAACCTCTTATGTCTATTTTTCTTTTATATTTTGAAACATCTGTTTTTAAGTTTTTTTTACTTATTTTTAAATATCTAAAGACTTTATCAACAAACTCTTTTAGGGAATGAGTATTTCCAGAACCAATAATAAAATCTCTTGCTTTATTTCTTTGCATCATAAGCCAAATAGCCTTTATATAATCTGGGGCCCATCCCCAATCTCTATAAATATTAATATTACCTAATCTTAAAATTACATTTCTATTTTTTTTAATCTTTATTGCTGTATCGATAATTTTCTTAGTAACAAATTCTTTTGATCTTAAAGGAGACTCATGATTAAATAAAATTCCGGTACAACAGTAAATATTATACTTTTCTCTATAAATTTTGATTAACCAATAAGCAGCTGCCTTGGATACTCCATAAGGACTTTGGGGATCTATTTTAGAATTAATATTATAAAAATTTTTTTTATTGTCTCCATAAAATTGACCTGAACCTGCATTAAAAAGTTTGCTTTTACATTTTTTCTGTTTCAAAGTTTGAAGAATGTTTAGTATCCCATCTACATTACTTTTCAACGAAATATCAGGTGTCTCAAAAGATTTGATTACTGAAGAGTCCCCTGCAAGATAATAAATTTCATTTATTTCTGAATTAATTATTTTTTTGCAAAATTTTAAATCCGTGGCCACACCTCTTAAAATTTTAATTTTTTTAATTACATTTAATTTTTTTAGTCTAAATAAATTTTTTTGAGATTTATTTCTTGTGACTCCAATTACCATGTATCCTTTTTGTAATAAAAAATGAGATAAATAAGCACCATCCTGACCAGTAACCCCAAAGACAATTGCAGTTTTCTCGTATTTCATATACTTACTTTGATTTATTTTTATTACTTTTGATATACTAATTAAACCAATTTTTTTATGAGTAAAACATTAATATTCACTGCTACTTATAATGAAAAAGAAAATATAAAAAAATTATTAGAGGATTTAAATCATCTTAATATTGATATTGATATTCTGGTTATTGATGACAATAGTCCAGATAAAACTTGGGAAATTTTACAAGAATTAGAAAAGAATAGTCATAATTTAAAAGTAATTGTTAGAGAGGATAAAAGTGGTTTAGATACTGCTCATAAACTTGCATTTGAATATGCAAAAAATAATAGTTATGAAAAATTTATTTCAATGGATGCAGATCTTTCTCATGATCCTAATGAGATACCTAAAATGATTGATATTTTAAATAAATCGTCTTTTGTGATTGGCTCCAGATATGCAGAGGGTGGTAAATGTGAAATGTCAGGACATAGATTAATAATTAGTATAATAGGAAATAAATTTATAAAAAAAATTTTAAAAATAAATTGTAATGAGTTCACCACTTCGTATAGAGGCTTTAATCTTCTAAAGCTAAAAGATTTTGATCTAAATGCAGTTAAGTCAAAAGGTTATAGTTTTTTTATGGAGACAATTTATAGATTGAACAAACATGGAGTAATTATTAATGAAATTCCTATTCATTTTAGAAATAGAAGTCACGGTAGTTCCAAAATACCTGGTATTGAAATTTTTAGAACATTGAAGAATTTGTTTATATTATATTTTGAAAAATAGTTAATCAAAAACTAATCATTTTTTTATCATAAAGTTTTTGACCAAAAAATTTTGCCCCTTGTAGTGTGTAATGATAAGAATCCATTATTGTAATATTTCCATTTTCATCAAATGCGTCACAAGTTTCATTTTTTGTGTCACACAAAAAATTTATTTTGTTAATAAAATCAATATTATTTTTTTTTGAGAAAACCTCTAATTTCTTATTAAATTCCAGTTTTTTCTTATCAATTAAATTAAATAATTCCTTGTTTATTTTCTTTTCAGAAAGTTTTATTTTTGGGTGTCTGAAAACTATATCCAACACAGGGGATCTATAATTTCTGAAAAAAGGAGAATTACTAGTTAGTAGTAATTTTTTTTTATACGAGGTAACTATACTATTTATATTGTTTAATGCTAAAAAATCTTTACTGTAATTTCCATACACTCTAAAATTTGTTGAAACGATTATAATATCTGCTCTTCTAAATAATTCATCATTTAAAATATATTCTAATTTTTCTGAATCTTTTCCCTCAGATAAAAAAACTGAAAGCTGTACCCTTAAAAATCTAGTCTCTATATCATCAAATAAGTCCTTATTTTGATCTAATAATGAAAAAAAATCTTCACCATGTGAATTTCCAATCACTAAAACATTCAATTTCTTATCATTTTCGAAATTTACCTTAGATTTATCAATATAATCTTTATTAAATTTTACTCTATATGAATTATTTTCAAAATATTCTTTTCTTTCACTTATTTGTTTTTCTAAATTCAAATTAAATTTTTCGTAAATATTATTGTAATCATTTAGTTTAGTATGTTTAAAATTCTGAAAAATATTTAAAATTAAAAAAATTATTAAGTAAGATATTATTAAAAATAAAAGAAATTTTTTATTATTAACCTTTTTGAAGTCCCTAAATGGATTTTCTATAAATTTCCAAGTAAAAAATGAAAACAAAAAAGTAATCAATATCAATGGTACTAAAATGATATTAAATTGATTTGGAAAATTAATCTTAAAAATAACGAATAATGGATAATGAATGAGATAAGCGCTATAAGAGAGGATACCACCTTTATTAAAAAAATTTGATCCTAAAATTTTTGATAATGTTGTGTTGTTATTGTTATAAACAATTATTAGATATGTTCCTAAAACTGGAACTAAAGTTAAAAGTGAAGGATGAGTATTAATTTTATTTAATACAAAAAAAGATAAGAATATAAGAAATATTCCTACTAAAGATATATAAGAATAGTTTTTTTTGGTAATAAAATCCTCTCTAAATAAAATTAGTGCTGCATAACTACCAAACAAAAACTGCCACATCCTACTTAAAGGGAAATAAAAAGACGCCCACCATGGTTGATTAAAGAAATAGAGACTTTGTTTTTTCTCTATAAATGGAAAGTTTAAGGTAAAATTAGCTCCCATTTGAGTACAAATTAAAGAAAAAATTAAGAATATCAAAATTATTAACTTTATATTTTCAAATAAGATTTTTATTTTAAATATAGTTAAGTAAAAAAAAGCAAAGAAAATATAAAATTGTATTTCAATTGATAAACTCCAAGTATGGAAATAAGTAATATAATCTGAACTTCGAACAAAATAATCTCCAAAATATTGATAGAAATAATAATTTGAAAAGAAAATTGAAGAATATAATAAACTATCTTTAGTAACTCTTGTATGTTCTGGCTCATACAAGAAAAAATAAATAGCAAAAGAAGATATGATTATTACAAAAATTAAAGCAGGTAAAATTCTCCTAAACCGTTTATTTAAAAAGAAAAAAATCTCTAAATTGTTTGATTTATTTTGATTTAGCAAAATTTGAGTAATAAAAAAACCAGAAAGAACAAAAAAAATATCTACACCAATGAAACCTGAATTAAAAAAAGATATTTTTGAGTGATACAATATAACTGCTACAATAGAAATAAATCTTAAACCATTTAAATCTTTTCTTAAATTTTGTTTTTGATAATTCAAATTTAATTTTTGATTTTAATAATTTCAAATTTTTTGTTAGCTAAAAGCATAAGCTCAAAGATAAATGAATAAATTAAAGTAGAAATAACTGTTTGTCCAAAGAATGGTATTGCTAAAGTATAACAAGCTATTAACCCCTCGAAAGTGTATCCATATAAGCCCATAGACCAAACACCAAAATTTGTGATTAAAAAAAACAAGAGAGCACCAAATAAAGATCCAGTAATTCTATTACTTATACTTAATATAAAAAATTTAGAGATCAAACCTATAAAAATAA
Source organism: uncultured Pelagibacteraceae bacterium (assembly GCA_902527485.1). Classification (GTDB taxonomy): domain Bacteria; phylum Pseudomonadota; class Alphaproteobacteria; order Pelagibacterales; family Pelagibacteraceae; genus Pelagibacter. Next base: position 4,043 of record CABZPB010000007.1, on the reverse strand, counting down.
CACTTCCCCAAGTAAAAAAAATTGTTGAGTGAAATCCAATTATTAAATCTGTTAAAAAAAAACTAAAAATTAAAGCAGGAATAAATTTAATTCCAAAAATAGCAGGAATATAAAAACTCAAGGCGATTAGACTTGTAAAATTAGGTGGATGTGGAATAAACCTACTTGCTGCTAAAACTAAAAAAATACCCAACGAAATTTTTATATAATTCATGATATAATGATATATTAAATTTTTAATATTTTGAATTTTAATTTATCAAGATCATCAAAAACTTCGTTTCAGACCAAAATTAAAACTTCTATCCATTTGAGAATAATCTTGTGCAGTCTCGTATTTTTTATCAGTTACATTTATTACATCAAAATAAAGTTTATAACTATTTGGTAATTTATAGCTCATTGATAAGTCATTAACCAAATAACTTTCTAACTCCGCATCACTAAAAGATTGAGATCCATTTCTATTGGCATTTCCATTTCCATAATCTCTTGCTTTATCTGACCATTTAGTTCTTAAAGTTAAATTTAAGTTTTTATAATTAGGAATTTTAATATTTGTATTTAAGTTTAATAGGTTTCTCGGCACTCTGACCATTTGCGAATTAACATTGCTATTTTTTGGATTATCCTGCTCTGCTCCATCATAAGTTTGAGTGTATGTATAGTTTAAATTAAAATTTAAAATTTCATTAAATTTGTAATTAGAAAAAAATTCTAAACCTTGTGATTTAGTTGTACTTGCAGAATTTTGAGTTGTAGAACCTGAACCAGCCGCATTATTTCCTGACCATCCTTCTAAGGCATCGTTATACTTAATGTTAAAATAATTAAGATCTAAAGACAAATTTGAATTTATTGTTTTTTCAATTCCAAAATCATAACTTTGACTCGTTTCTGCTTTTTTATGCCCTATCGCTCTGCAGTTTGCACCACCAAAATTACAATTATTTGCTGAGTTCCATACATAAAAAGTTTCATACAACGAGGGAAATCTATAGCCGGTTCCAAACGAAGATTTAAACTTTGTGGTCCTATCGTCAAGCACGTATGCAAGAGTAGCCCTATGAGAGTCTTCATTTCCTGCAAATGAATGTTCATCAAATCTTGCTCCAAAAGTAGCATAAATATTATTTGTTATTCTACTTTGATAATCAAAATACCGAGATATAATATGAGAACTTGAGTCTATTCTTACAGTTGAATCTTTATTAAATCCCATTTGGTCATCCTCTCTCTCTAATCCAAATACAATACTATTATCTAAATTAAAATTATAAGTTCCTTGGTAAAGAAAAGCATATCTATCACCATAATAGTTATCTTGTTTTGTGTTTTTACTATTAGGCGCACTAGCATAAATTCTTTTTATATAAGTATTAGCTAAAGTAAATTTATTTGAAAATTTTTCCAAAGGCTTGTGAATTAAACTTATATTATAAGAGCCTTCTAACCCATCTGTCTGTTCAGCGTGATCATAATTAGGTGAACAACCAAATAGATTTGAAACACATGCTGCATCATATTGTAGATAAGTTTCAGCAACTCTTGCATTGCTTTGTAATTCAATTTTGTCTGTAAACTTTTTACTATAACTAGCCACCAATCCATTGTTTCTATACCTATCCTTTTCATCATTATGTGTCATTTGAGATATTCCATCTGTTTGAAATCTTTGAAGTCCTAAATAATAATTTGATTTTTCATTACCACCGGAAAGTGAAGCTGATAGATTGTGAGTATCATGAGAACCTGCAACATATTCAATATCTTTGTGAAAACCAGGTTTTCCTTGTTTTGTAAAAATATGTATAGTTCCCCCAATCGCACCACTGCCATAAATTGAACTTTGATTTCCTTTTAAAATTTCAACCCTTGAAATTTGACTTGTTAAAATATTGTTAAAATCAAAATCTCCAGATACACTTGATGGGTCAGACATTTTTACACCATCTATATAAACTGTAGAATATCTTTTTGGCATCCCTCTTAATTGAATAGCTGAGGCAGTTCCATGTCCTCCGCTCTGAAAGAAATTTGCACTAGTTGTTGACGTACTTAGTGCATCACCTAGAAAATGCTCTGTAGAATTATTAAAAAACTCCTCATTGAGTATCGTTACTGAAGTTCCTACAGTGGAGATAGATTGTGGTTTTTTACTTGGTGCTGTAATAGTAATTATTGGAATTTCTTTTGAATAGACTTTTGTTAAAAATATTAATAGTAAAACTAACGATCGTAACAGCATTTTCACTCCATATATTTCTAAACTGAAAGTTTAGATATTTTATTAATGCCGTTGCTAATTTTTCATTGCAGAATTAGGCTTTTCCTGGCCATCATTCAACAGCGGACTTTACTGGGTGGCACTCCGACTATACGGTTCCAGGAAGAGCCAATGAATTTCACACTGATTCCCCACCATGATTCAGCATATTCTTATTAATTCGAATAAAATTTTTTGTCAATGACTAACTATATCTTTTATTTTAATTTTTTTTTCTATTCCAGAATTGAGATCTATTACTTCACAGTCTTTAATTTTTTCTAATACATCTTTTTTGTTTAAATAATTTAAATTACCTTGCTCATCTCTGCTTTCTCTAAAATAAGAATTTACAAATTCATCAATATTGTTTTGATTGGGTATTTCAACCTTAATCATTTCTATATAATCTTTATTTACAAAAAATGCGTTACATCTAAATTGATTTGTACCTATAAATATAAAGTTTTTTGAGTGCATTATATGAATAATAGCTGCTAAAGATGCCCCAAAACATAAATTTGAATAATGGTAAGCAGTTCTATCGAACTCATTTATATTGGGAACCGTTACTTTTGCTGATGATCCAAAATTTGGATTAAATTCTATCACAGCAATTTTTGCAAAATTCTCTGGTAATTCTTTTATAATCCAATAATCAATACCATCGATATCTAAGCTAAATAAATCTAAATTTTCATTAAAATTTTTCAATTTTAATATTTCGTTAATATTAGAGGAGTCAACTTTTTTTTCTAAAACCGTAAGATTATTTCTCCATAATTTTATATTTTTGAGCACTTTATTTTTTAAATCATCTATAGCATCTATAACTAAACCATTTACATTTCGAATTTCAAAAAGTAATCTTGTGTTTGACTCTCTATAATCTCCAATTCCAATCTCAACAAATTTTGGCTCATGGATATTTAATTGATTTAATAAATAATCAATAATGCCATCTTCTCCATTTTGAGAGAAGGCTTTGTATTCAGCTTCTGATAAGTTTTTTAAATTATCATATTGTTTTCTTGCCATAAAAAAATGGCTATATGCTGCTTGAAGTTTTAATCCATCTTGATTTTGCCGTTTGAATAATCTTTTTAAAAAATTAAGCATTAGATATTTTCTTTAATAAATTTGTTGTTAATTTAAAAGCGTCAATTTCTAGCTGATTATTCTTAATTAATTTAAGAATTTCTTTTTTTATCTTATCTTTTTTTTTGAGACACTTTCTCACAACGTAAACAATTTTTTTCTCATCAGTTATAATTTCACCTACTAATTTTCTATCCTTAAAATAGTTTAAATTTTTATAATCAGATTTTAAGACAAAATTTTCTCTTCTTGAAAAAAAAATAACAGGTTTTTTTGTTAAAAAAGCGTACGTATAAGCAGTTCCAGACAAATCTGTAATCATGAGAAAAGAATCATTATATGTTTCTAAATAATTATTGCTACCATCAAATAAAAAAAGTTTATTACTCTTATTTCTTTTTTTTAAATTTTGATAAAAGTTTTTATTTATATCTCTAGGATGAGGTCTCAAAACTACAAAGTAATTACTCTTATTTAAAATATATATAATTTTTGCCAAATTTCTTTTTAAAGAAAGACTTCTAAAAGAGTCAATTCCTGTTGGGGCTATAATAATTTTTTTATTATAGTTTTTGGTAATTGAGCTTATTAAAAAGGAAAATCTTAAATAACCTGCTTCAATTAAAAAAAGGTTTGTTATAATTTTTAAATAAATTTTCAAATACGTTTATAACTTTTT